>NZ_QOBB01000108.1:0-23321 GCF_024704855.1 Burkholderia sp. HAN2018
GCTGGGACGGCGCGGGCGAGTTGCGCGGCCGCCGGCCGGTGCTGCCGGGCCCGCGCTGGCAGGGCGAGCCGCTTGCCGGCAAGACGCTGCTCGTGTGGGGCGAGCAGGGGCTCGGCGACGTGCTGCAGTTCTGCCGCTTCGTCGCGCCGCTCGCCGAGCGCGTGCATCGCGAGGGCGGCCGGCTCATATGGAATACGTTCCCGCAGGTGGGCACGCTGATGCAGCGCAGCCTCGCCGCGCATGCGGATGCGTTCAGCGCGGGCGGTGGCGTCGACGTGCTGCCCCCCTTCGATTACGAAATACCGCTGATCGGCCTGCCGCTGATGCTCGGCATGGAAGCGTCGACGCTCGCGTCGTCGGTGCCGTACCTGCATGCCGATCCGCTCGCGCGCGACGCGTGGCGCGCGCGGCTCGCGGGCGACAGCCGGCTGAAGGTCGGGCTCGTGTGGACGGGCAGCGCGGGGCACCAGCGCAATCCGTTCAGGCGCGTCGGGCTCGAGCGTTATGCCGACGCGTTCCGCGGGATCGACGGCGTCGCGTTTCATTCGCTGCAGCCGGGTGCGCAGGCGGATGTCGCGGCGGCGTGCGCGGCCGGCTTCGCGATCGAGGACTTCACGGCGGAACTGACGAGCTTCGACGATACGGCCGCGTTCATCGGCGCGCTGGATCTGGTGATCACCGTGTGCACGTCGGTCGCGCACCTGGCAGGCGCGCTCGGCGCGCGCACGTGGGTGCTGCTCGACGTGAATCCGCACTGGCCTTGGCTGCTCGAACGCACGGACAGTCCGTGGTACCCGACCGCGACACTGTACCGGCAGCCGGCGTTCGGCGCGTGGGAGCCGGTGATGGAGGCGGTGAGCCGCGACCTGCGGCGCCTGTCTGCGCAGCCGGTTCAGGCGGCGGAGTCGGCGGAGTCGGCCCGGCAGGGCTGAGCGGCCGGCCGGTTCGCGCTCGAGGGCCGCTGCATGCGGCGGCCGCCACTACGCGCTGCGCAGCGGCGGCGTGCCGCATCATTTCGGCGGGGCGTCGCCGTAGTTCCGGCCGTTGCGCCGGCGCAGCCCGGGGCCGAACGTGAAGCCGAACGCGAGCAGCACGAACGACACCGCGAGCACGATGTTGTTGCCGCTCGTCACGTAAGGCGTGAAGCCGCTCGTGCCTTCGATCCGCACGTCGAGCGAGCCGATCGTGAACGGCTTCAGCTGGCCGAGCACGCGGCCGCGCGCATCGATCGCGGCCGTCATCCCCGTGTTGGTCGAGCGCAGCATCGGCCGGCCCGTCTCGAGCGAGCGCATCCGTGCGATCTGCAGGTGCTGGTCGAGCGCGATCGTGTCGCCGAACCACGCGAGGTTCGTCACGTTGACGAGCACGCCCGGCGGCTGCGGGTTGTCGCGGATCGTCGCGGCGATTTCCTCGCCGAACAAGTCCTCATAGCAGATGTCGGCCATCACCGGCTGGTTGTGCACGAGGAACGGCTTCTGCACCGGCGCGCCGCGCGCGAAGTCGCCGAGCGGCATCTTCATCAGGTCGACGAACCACCGGAAGCCCCACGGGATGAATTCGCCGAAGGGCACGAGGTGGTGCTTGTCGTAGTGATAGATGTCGCGCGAATTCGGCGTCACGCCGTACAGGCTGTTCGTATAGTCGACGTAGTGGCCGTCCTCGGTCACCGATGCGCCGACCGCGCCGAACAGCACGGCCGAGCCCGTCGTGTCGCTGAACTTGCGGATCGCGACGGCGAACGGCTCGGGCAATTCCTGGATCATCACCGCGATCGCGGTTTCGGGCGTGACGATCAGGTCGGCCGGCTTCTCGACGATCATCTGCGTGTACATCTTGATCGCCGCGTCGATGCCCGCTTCCTCGAACTTGATGTCCTGCTTCACGTTGCCCTGCAGCAGCCGCACGGTGAGCGGCGCGTTCGCGGGCACGGTCCACGTGACCTGCGACAGCCCGAGACCGGCCGCGATCAGCGCGACCGCGATGCCGGCCGGCGCGGCGATGCGCACGCGCGCATTGCCGGCACGGGGTTCGGCGAGCGGCGACGGCCGGGCGGCGGCGAACGCCTGCACGACGAGCGCGGCGAACAAGGCGAGCACCCACGCGATCCCGTACACCCCGGCGACCGGCGCGAAGCCCGCGAACGGGCCGTCGACCTGCGGATAGCCGCTTGCGAGCCACGGGAAGCCGGTGAAGACGGTGCCGCGCAGCCATTCGCCGAGTGCCCATGCGCTCGCGAATGCGAATGCGCCGTGCCAGGTCGGCGAAAACGGCCGCGGGTCGGGCGTGCGGCGATGCCACGCATGGCCTGCGCAGAACGACCACAGCCCGGCGGAGAACGCCGGGTACAGCGACAGGTACAGCGAGAACAGCACGAGCGCGCCGCCCGCGAGCGGCGCGGCCATCTCGCCGTAGACGTGCATGCTGATGTAGAGCCACCAGATGCCGCTGATGAAGTTGCCGAAGCCGAACGCGCCGCCGGTGAGCGCGGCGCTGCGCCAGCTCGCGGTGCGCGTGAGCTGCGCGAAAAACCAGACGAATACGACGAGTTGCAGCCAGCCGCCATGCGGCGTCGGCGCGAAGCTGAGCGTATTGGCGGCGCCGGCGAGCAGCGCGGCCGGGTAGTGCCAGCGCGGCAGCGCGCGCCCGGGAGGCGGCGCGAGAAGGCCGCCAGCCGGGCGGGACAGGATCGGATCGTCCATGTGAAGCGAAAGTGGGCGAGCGGTTGTGGAACGCGCGGCTGGCGCGCGACGGTCAGTCCTCGTGCGAGGTTTCGGCGCGACGGCTGGCGAGGGGGTTGCGGCGCACCAGCAGCACGTGGACCTGGCGCGCATCGCCGCGCTGGATCTCGAACACGAGGTTGCCGAGCTGCAGCTTCTCGCCGCGATGCGGGACGCGGCCGAAATGATGCGTGATCAGCCCGCCGATCGTATCGACTTCGTCGTCCGGGAAATCGGTGCCGAACGTCTCGTTGAACTGTTCGATCTCGGTGAGCGCACGCACGCGGTAGCGGCCGTCGGGCCCCGAGATGATGTTGCCGGCTTCCTCGTCGAAATCGTATTCGTCCTCGATGTCGCCGACGATCTGCTCGAGCACGTCCTCGATCGTGATCAGGCCCGCGACGCCGCCGTATTCGTCGACGACGATCGCGAGGTGGTTGCGGTTCACGCGGAAGTCGTGCAGCAGCACGTTCAGGCGCTTCGATTCGGGAATGAACACGGCCGGGCGCAGCATCCCGCGCACGTCGAATTCCTCTTCGGCATAGAAACGCAGCAGATCCTTCGCGAGCAGCACGCCAATGACGTTGTCGCGGTTCTCCTCGTACACGGGGTAGCGCGAGTGCGCCTTTTCGAGGACGAACGGGATGAAATCCTCGGGCTTGTCGGCGATGTTGATCGCGTCCATCTGTGCGCGCGGCACCATGATGTCGCGCGCGCACAGGTCGGACACCTGGAACACGCCTTCGATCATCGACAGCGAATCGGCGTCGATCAGGTTGCGTTCGTGGGCGTCCTGGAGGATTTCCAGCAGCTCGCCGCGGGATTCGGGCTCGGGCGAGATGAAATCGGTCAGGCGCTCGAGCAGCGAGCGCTTTTCTTGCGGTTTGTCGGTTGGCTTACGACTGGGATACGAATCGTTCATGGTGGTGCGCCCGGGTCATGCCGGAGCGCGCTGTCACGGAGTAGGCAAGGATACACCAAGGGCACGACGCGACCGTGTCACACCGGCCGCACGGCCAGGGTGGGCAGCGCGTACGGGCCCCGCTCTCGGACGGCCGCGCCGGGCGCGACACCGTCCTCGCGTCCATCCTATCCCAGAAAAGGGCGGCGGGGCAGCGGCGAAAAAAACGGGTGCGGAGGGGAAGCGGAGCCGCGACGCGGAAAAACGTTCGGCCGAAGCGGTGAGCGGCGGCATTCTGCCGCACGCGGACTTCGCCCGGCCGCGGTTCAGAACCGCATGCCGGCCGAGCAGCCGCCGGCGGCCGCGCCGTTGGTCGCGGCGCCGCCGCAGCCGAGTATTCCGCAGCCGGACAGCGCGACGCTCGCGGCGACGATCAGCGCGGCAACCCTGCAACGCGACCAGCGAGACGGTTTCATCGGTCTTGCCCTCGCAAGAATGCGCCCACGGCGCGGCAGCGCGTGGCGGCGAGCCGGGCGCCGTGCCGCGTCACCGGCATCGCGCGAGCAGCCCTTCCAGCGCGCGATCGGGGATGCCGCTCGCGCGCAGCGCGTCGACCGTGCGGCTGACGTAGTCGAGCGTCGTGCCGTAGCGGCCGGCTGCGCAACTGAACACTTCCTTGACGATGGGGTCGGACAGCTTGCCCGTATAGGTCGGCGCTTCGCGGCGCATCACGAACGCGAGTGCGTTCACGCGCTCGCCGTTCTCGAGCGAGCACGGCAGCCATGCGGGCCGGTACGAACCCATCGGCATCTCGCGTTTCCACAACGTTTCGAGGTGCGGTTGCGCGGTCGGGCCGGCGAGCCGAAACGCGATGCCCGAGCACGAGCCGCCGCGATCGAGCGCGAGCACGAGGCCGGGGCGTTCGGGTGTGCCGCGGTTCACGCGCGACCACAGGTAGAGCCCGCGATGATAACCGTGCACCTTGCCGCGTATGGCTGCGACGGTCGGCAGCCCCGGGTTCCAGATCAGCGAGCCATAGCCGAACAGCCACAGATCCTGGCGGCCGTCCCAGTCGCGCATCGTGTGCGCGAGCGACGCCGCGAGTTCGTCTTCCGTCAGCAGGCGCCCGTCGCCGATCGACGGCGGGTAGGCGGGCGAGAGCGTCGCGGCGTTGCGCATCGTGCGGACGGCTTACTGGTACGGGTTCGGGAAGCCCAGCTTCGCGAGGATGTCGACTTCGAGCGCTTCCATTTCGGCTGCGTCCTCGTCGCTCGTCTCGTGGTCGTAGCCCTGCGCGTGCAGCGCGCCGTGCACCAGCAGGTGCGCGTAATGGGCGGTGAGCGGCTTGTCCTGGTCGTGCGCTTCCTTCTCGACGACCGGGCAGCACAGCACGAGGTCGCCGATCACGGTGCCGTCGGGCGCCGCGTCGTACGCGAAGGTCAACACGTTGGTCGGATAGTCCTTGTGGCGGTAGCCGGCGTTCAGCGTGCGGCCTTCTTCTTCGCCGACGAAGCGCACGGTGAGCTGCGCGCTGGCGAACAGCGCCGGTTCGAGCCATTCGGCGATCAGCTTGCGCTTGGGCAGCGTCTTGCGCACGTCGCTCGTGATCTCGTCGCCGTACTGCACGGACAGGTCGAGCTCCGGCTCGCGCAGTGCGTCTTCGGTGTCGCCCTCGCGCGGTGCGGGCTCGGCACCCACGTGCAGCGTCACGCTGTCGTAGTGCTCGGGCTGCAGCGCGATCTTCGCGCGCATGGCCGGATCGTTGTGCTGCGCGACGATCGCGACGGCGGCTTCCCCGGAACTGCCCGACAGGTCGAACATCAGGCTGCGGCCGTCGGGGAAGTCGATGCGCAGCCCTTGCGCGTTGACGGTCCGGGCCTTGCCTTTCGCATCGAACAGCGAAAGGCGGGGGGAGGCGGGCGCGGCGGACTGGGCGCGCCCGGACTTGCGGGAACGGGAGGATTTCATGACGCGTGCGGCGATTGGGACGCGTTGAGGATACACCAAACGGCCGATCGCACCCGAATTCACGCAGGCGAAAAAAAGCCCGGCGCGCCGTCTGGCGGGCCGGGCCGGGCTGTCAGGCCGGGCGGCGTGCAGCTGCCGCCGGCCGGTCAGCCGTCCTGGTGCTGCGCGTGGAATTCGTCGTACGCCTCGACGATGCGCGCGACGAGCGGATGGCGCACGACGTCCGCGCTGGTGAAGCGCGTGAGCGCGATGCCGCGCACGCCGCCGAGCACCTGCTGCGCCTCGACGAGGCCGCTCTTGTGGCCGCGCGGCAGGTCGACCTGGCTCGTGTCGCCGGTCACGACCGCCTTCGAGCCGAAGCCGATCCGCGTGAGGAACATCTTCATCTGCTCGGGCGTCGTGTTCTGCGCCTCGTCGAGGATGATGAACGCGTGGTTCAGCGTGCGGCCGCGCATGTACGCGAGCGGCGCGATCTCGATCATCTGGCGTTCGAACATCTTCGCCGTCTTGTCGAAACCGAGCAGGTCGTACAGCGCGTCGTACAGCGGACGCAGGTACGGGTCGACCTTCTGCGCGAGATCGCCCGGCAGGAAGCCGAGCCGCTCGCCGGCCTCGACGGCCGGGCGCGTCAGCACGATCCGCTTGACCTGGTCGCGCTCGAGCGCGTCGACCGCGCAGGCGACCGCGAGGTAGGTCTTGCCGGTGCCGGCCGGCCCGATGCCGAACGTCACGTCGTGCGACAGGATCTGCTTCAGGTATTCGCGCTGCGCCGGCGTGCGGCCGCGCAGGTCGGCACGCCGCGTGTAGAGCTTCGGCGCGGGCTCCTCGTCCGGCTCGCTGGCGTCGAGCTGGACGACGGGGTCGTCGAACGGATGGTCGGGGTCGCCGCGGAAGCGCACGTCGATCGTGTCCTGGCGGCCGTTGCCGCCCGTGTGGCGCACTTCGACCAGCGCGAGCTGGATGTCGTCGACCGACAGCGCATCGCGCGCGCGGTTGTAGAAGTTCTCGAGCGCGGCCAGCGCGAGCTTGGCGCCGCGCCCGCGGATCGCGATCCGGTGGCCGCGTCGCGACAGCGTGACGTCGAGCGCCTGTTCGATCTGCCGCAGGTTCTCGTCGAGCGGGCCGCAGAGGTTGGCGAGGCGCGCGTTGTCGTCGCGCGGCGCGACGAATTCCAGTGCTTGGGTCGGCTTCAAAGTGGCGTCGGGCTCCAGTGGAACGTCAGTGCGTGGCCGCGCTCGCGTCGTCGCTCACGAGCACGAGCTCGCCGCGCAGCGAATGCGGGTACGCGTGGTTGATCTTCACGTCGATCATCTGGCCGATCAGGCGCGGGTGCGACGCGAGCGGCGCCGGGAAATTCACGACCCGGTTGTTCTCGGTGCGGCCCGCGAGCTCGTTCGGGTCCTTGCGCGACGGGCCCTCGACGAGGATCCGCTCGACCTTCCCGACCATCGACTGGCTGATGCGCGCGACGTTTTCCTCGATGGTCGCCTGCAGATGTTGCAGGCGTTTGAGCTTCACCTCGCGCGGCGTGTCGTCGTGCAGGTTCGCGGCCGGCGTGCCGGGGCGCGGGCTGTAGATGAACGAGAAGCTGGTGTCGTAGCTCATCTCGTGCACGAGCGCCATCATCTTGTCGAAATCCTCCTCGGTCTCGCCGGGGAAGCCGACGATCATGTCGGTCGACAGCGACAGGTCCGGGCGGATCGCGCGCAGCTTGCGGATCACCGACTTGTATTCGAGCACCGTGTAGCCGCGCTTCATCGCCATCAGGATGCGGTCGGAGCCGTGCTGCACGGGCAGGTGCAGGTGGCTCACGAGCTTCGGCACCTTCGCGTAGGTGTCGATCAGCCGCTGCGTGAATTCCTTCGGGTGCGACGTCGTGTAGCGGATCCGCTCGATGCCGGGGATGTCGGCGACGTATTCGATCAGCGTCGCGAAATCGGCGATCTCGGACGAGCCGGCCGCCAGCGCGCCCCGATAGGCATTCACGTTCTGGCCGAGCAGCGTGACTTCGCGCACGCCCTGGTCGGCGAGGCCGGCCACTTCGGTCAGCACGTCGTCGAGCGGACGCGACACTTCATCGCCGCGCGTGTACGGCACCACGCAGTAGCTGCAGTACTTCGAGCAGCCTTCCATGATCGACACGAACGCGCTCGGCCCCTCGACGCGCGCGGGCGGCAGGTGGTCGAACTTCTCGATCTCGGGGAAGGTGATGTCGACCTGCGCGCGGCCGCTCTCGCGGCGCGCGTCGATCATCTGCGGCAGGCGGTGCAGGGTTTGCGGGCCGAACACGAGGTCGACGTACGGCGCACGCGACACGATCGATGCGCCTTCCTGGCTCGCGACGCAGCCGCCGACGCCGATCAGCAGGCCGGGCTTCGCTTCCTTCAGCTCGCGCACGCGGCCGAGATCGGAGAACACCTTCTCCTGCGCCTTCTCGCGCACCGAGCACGTGTTGAACAGGATGATGTCCGCGTCTTCAGGCGTGTCGGTCTTTTCGAGGCCTTCGGCCGCATTCAGCACGTCCACCATCTTGTCCGAGTCGTACTCGTTCATCTGGCAGCCGAAGGTCTTTACGTAAACTTTCTTGGTCATGGGGATTCGCCGTTCGCAGTGGTTGACCTGGGGGCGTCGTCAAGAGTGAATCGGGACGGCCGCGCGCGCTGCACGCGGATGGCGCGCAGCCGGCATGTGAAAAGCCGTCGGGAAAGCTTTCCATTATAGCTTTTCACGCTGCCCGGGACGGGCGGCGGGTTGCGGCCGCGCGACGCCGGCCGGCGCGTTCCGACCCTCGAGCCGCGATGCGCCGGCCGTCAGCGGCACGCGTTCAGCAGGTCGTCGTGCGCGGCTTCCTCGCGCGCGAAGCGTTCGGCGAGAAAGTCGAGCAGCACGCGCACGCGCGGCGCCATGTAGCGCTTGCCGGGATAGATCGCGTGCAGCGGCGCGCTTTGGTGCCGCCAGTCGGGCAGCAGGACCTTGAGCCGCCCGGCGCGGATGTCGTCGGCGACATCCCAGATCGAGTTCAGCACGATGCCGCGGCCGCGCAGCGCCCATTCGCGGGCGAGGCCGCCGTCGTTGGTCTCGAACGCGGTGGCGAGCGGCACCGTGCAGGTCTGCGTGTCGTCGCCGCGCGTGAAGCGCCACGTGTTCATCGGCCCGGACGCGACCGTGATCACGTTGCATGGAAAGCGGGCCAGATCGTGCGGATCGCGCGGCACGCCGTGGCGTTCGACGAACGACGGCGCCGCGCACGGCACGCGCCGGTCCGCGGCGAGCCGGCGGGCGATCAGCGCGCCGTCGGGCGGCGCGGCGAAGCGGATCGCGAGGTCGATCTCGTCCTGCCACAGGTTCACCGTCGAGTCGGACGCCGTCAGCGAGAACGTCACGTCCGGGTGAAGCGCGTTGAATTCGTCGAGCCAGTCGAGCAGCCGGCGGCGGCCGAAATCGGACGTCGCCGACAGCCGCACCCGGCCGGCGACCACGTTGCGGCCGGCCTGGAGCAGCGCGTTTGCGTCGTCGAGCGCCTGCAACGCCTGCCGGCAGCCGTTCAGGTACAGGCGGCCCTCGTCGGTGAGCCGCAACTGCCGGGTCGAACGGTCGAACAACCGGGTGGCGACCGCCGCCTCGAGCTTCGCGAGGCGCGCGCTCGCGGCGGCCGGCGTGAGGTTCAGCTTGCGCCCGGCGGCGGACAGGCTGCCCAGTTCGGCCGCCTCGACGAACAGCCGGATATCGCCCAGTCGGTCCATGCGATTTTCCAGAAATATTTGAAAATGGTTCAAGCGCCACGCCAATTATCAAATATCGATGTCTTCGGGACAATGCGCACATCCTGCCTTTTGTGCGGTGCGGCACCGACCGGACGCCGCGTCCGCCGTCTTTTCGGAGAACGTCATGCCCATTCCGTTACTGGCGCTTGCGATCAGCGCCTTCGCCATCGGTACCACCGAGTTCATCATCATGGGCCTGCTGCCCGAAGTGGCGCACGACCTGGCCGTGTCGCTGCCGTCGGCCGGCCTGCTGGTCACCGGCTACGCGCTCGGTGTCGCGGCCGGCGCGCCGCTGCTCGCGGTGCTGACGAGCCGCATGCCGCGCAAGGCCGCGCTGCAGCTGCTGATGGCGATCTTCATCGTCGGCAACGTGCTGTGCGCGACCGCGTCCGGCTACGCGATGCTGATGGTCGCGCGCGTCGTCACGTCGTTCGCGCACGGGTCGTTCTTCGGGATCGGCGCGGTGGTCGCCGCGTCGCTCGTGCCGGCCGACAAGCGCGCGAGCGCGATCGCGCTGATGTTCACGGGGCTCACGCTGTCGAATGTGCTCGGCGTGCCGTTCGGCACGTTCGTCGGGCAACTGCTCGGCTGGCGCGCGTCGTTCTGGATCGTCGCCGTGCTCGGCGTGCTGGCGCTCGGCGGCGTCGCCGCGCTCGTGCCGAACCGTCACGACAGCGGGCCGGCCGGCCTCGGCCACGAAGTGCGCGTGCTGAAGGAGCCGCAGGTGTGGCTCGCGCTGTTGATGACCGTGCTCGGCTTCGGCGGCGTGTTCGTCGTGTTCACGTACATCGCGCCGATTCTCGAGACCGTGTCGGGTTTTTCGCCGCGCTCGGTCGCGCTGATCCTCGTGCTGTTCGGCGCGGGGCTGACGATCGGCAACACGCTCGGCGGCAAGTTCGCCGACCGCGCGCTGATGCCGTCGCTGATCGCGATCCTCGTCGCGCTGATGGCCGTGATGGCCGTCTTCGCGAAGACGAGCCACCTGCCGGTCGCGGCCGCCGTCACCGTGTTCGTGTGGGGGATCGCCGCGTTCGCGACGGTGCCGCCGCTGCAGGCGCGCATGGTCGAGAAGGCCGCGAGCGCGCCGCATCTCGCGTCGACGCTCAACATCGGCGCGTTCAACGTCGGCAATGCGGGCGGCGCGTGGCTCGGCGGCCTTGCGCTGGAACACGGCCTCGCGCTCGATGCGCTGCCGTGGGTCGCCGTCGCGGTGACGTTCGCGGCGCTCGTCGTCACATGGTTCGCGATGCGGCTCGACACGCGCGGGCCGGCACGCGGTGCGGCGCCGGCGGCGCAATGAGCGAGCCCCGCGGCGCGACGCGATAGCGGCAGGAAACGGGGCGCGAGAAACGCATTCCTCCGCGATGCTGATAACGGTGTGAAGATAACTTCGTTTGCCGGTGCAAGGCCGGGTGATAGCGTTTCGATACGCGCCGTTGCTGGCGCAACCCGATTCCCCATCCCGGCTTACCCCATACGCAGGGCCGCACAGCGGCCCGGAGGCAATGCTATGTCTTCATCCCTGGCGCTCGTGCGCGACGTGTCTTCCTTCGAGTCCGGCGACGCCGCCGATGCGCGGGCGTCCGCGTCGCTCGATGTTCTCGAGCAGGTCGTCGGCGTGAACCTCGCGCGGTTGCGTGCCGAGCGGCAGTTGTCGCTCGATGCGCTCGCGCGGCTGTCCGGCGTGTCGCGCGCGATGCTCGCGCAGATCGAGTCGGCGCGCAGCGTGCCGTCGATCAAGGTCCTCTGCAAGATCGCCGCGGCGCTGAAGGTTTCGGTCGCCGCCTTCCTGCGCCGCCATGCGGTGAACGGCTTCGAGCACCTGGCGGCCGAGCGCGCGTCGCGCGTCGTCAGCTCGAACGGCCGCTTCTCGGCGCGCGCGCTTTATCCGGAAGGCGAGCCGGCCGCGGCCGAATTCCACGAGCTGCGGATCGCGCCGCTGCACACGGAGCCCGGCGCACGCCGCGCACCCGGCACGACGGTCAACCTCGTCGTCAGCGAGGGCACGCTGGAAGTCAGCGTGCACGACCGCCGCCAGTTGCTCGCGACCGGCGATGCGATCGTGTTCGATGCCGACCAGCCGTACAGCCTGCGCAACCCGGGCGACAGCGAGGCGCGCGCGTTTCGCGTGACGGTGAGCCCCGAGGTGCCGCCGCGCTGGCTCGTGCCCGATGCGGCACACGCCGCGCATGCGGCCGGCTGATCGCGCAGGCCGCCCGGAGCGGGCCGCGTTCCCGTCGTTCGCGCGGGATCGCGGGCCGTCCGTCGGCCGTTCGGACGATGCCGTTAGACGGGGTCGTCGGTAAGGTTTTAGCTGGAGTTCACTGCGCCGCGCGCGCAGCTGTTGTATGCTTGGCCCGCCGCTGACGGGGTTGTCCCGTCCGGCAATCAGTGCGTCTTCAGGGCGGGGCGAAATTCCCCACCGGCGGTAGGCTGGCGTAAGCCGGCGAGCCCGCGAGCGCCCGCGCATCCGCGCGGGGTCAGCAGATCTGGTCGAATGCCAGAGCCGACGGTCACAGTCCGGATGAGAGAAGATGTGCAGATAGTCATGTCCGCCAGGGCCGCTTCGCCACATGCGCGAAGCGGGTTGTCGTTCTGTCTGTTTGCAATGCCCTGAAACGTTTTTCGCCCAAACCGTATTTGCGAGGAGCGTTTCACATGTCCTTGATGTCCGTTTCGTCGGCACCTGCCGACGCCTTTGCCGATCTCCCGTTGCTGGATTCCGAACCGGTGCCGCCGCGCATCGCCGCCGCGCTCGATGCGATGCGCGCAGGCCGTGCGGTCGTGCTGCAGGACGACCACGACCGCGAGAACGAAGCCGACCTGATCGTTGCCGCCGAGCGCATCACGCCCGAGACGATGGCGCTGCTGATCCGCGAGTGCAGTGGCATCGTGTGCCTGTGCCTGACCGACGACACGGTGCGCGCGCTCGAGCTGCCGCCGATGGTGCAGACCAACGAGAGCCGCAACGGCACCGCGTTCACCGTCTCGATCGAAGCACGCGAAGGCGTGCATACGGGCGTATCGGCGGCCGATCGCGTGACGACGATCCGCGCGGCGATCGCCGAAGGGGCGAAGCCGCATGACATCGTGCGCCCCGGCCACGTGTTTCCGTTGCGCGCGCAGCCGGGCGGCGTGCTCGCACGCCGCGGTCACACCGAAGGCACGGTCGACCTGTCGATCCTCGCGGGCCTGAAGCCGGCCGGCGTGTTGTGCGAGCTGATGAATCCCGACGGCACGATGACGCGCGGCGACGATGTCGAGCGTTTCGCGCAACGGCACGGGCTGCCGATGCTGACGATCGCGGAACTCGTCGAGTTCCGCGAGGCGCTGGCCGCCGCGCGCGAGCGCTGCTGCGAACCGGCCTGAGTGAAGGGAAGGGGAAAGCGGGCGCGTTCATGCGCCCGTGGCACGGCGTGCGTGAAGCGGCGCACGCCGGACAGGCCCGGTCAGCCTGATCGGGCCTGAACGACCGTCAGGACTGTACGTCCCCGAATTCGCCGCGCATGCCGGCTTCGACGAACGCCGGCAGCTCGTCCATCCTGCGCATGATCCGCGTGATGCCCATCGCGCGCAGCGCGTCCGCGTAGTTGTCGGGGATGTGGCTCGCGCCGACGAACGCGATCGTCTTCATGCCCGCCGCACGCGCGGCATTCAGCCCGGACACGCTGTCTTCGACGACGATGCAGCGCGCCGGCGCGACGCCGAGCGTTTGCGCCGCATGCAGGTAGACGTCGGGGTAGGGCTTCGGCCGCGCCACCTGCTCGGAGCTGAACACGCGATCGCCGAAGATCTCGGTGAGCGATGCGCGCTTCAGCGAGCTGCGCACGCGCGCGAGCCGGCTGTTCGACACGACGGCCGCCGGCAGGCTCACCTGCAGCAGCGCGTCGCGCACGCCGGTGATCGGCGCGAGCGATTGCGCCAGCGCGCTCTCGATGTTGTGCTCGATCGTTTCGATGAAGTTGGCGGGCATCTCGATCCCGAAGCGGGATTCGATCCCGGTCAGGAAGCGCGACGTCTGCTGGCCGAACGCCGACTTCGCGGCGGCTTCGAAATCGATGTTCGGGAACGTGGAGGACAGCGTTTCGAGCAGCACGCGGTCGGCGATGACTTCGCTGTCGACGAGCACGCCGTCGCAGTCGCAGATGAGGTGATCGAGCATGGTGGTGAAGAAGCGGAATGTCGGCGACGCAGATCAATTCGCCATCATACGTGCTTTCACGCGCGTGCCGCGTGACGCTTCGGCAAGTTTTCCCGATGCCGTGCGCGGATTCGGCCGCGCGGCGGGATTCGTCGAGGAAATGCGCGTGGCGGGCATGCTGGTCGAATGCGGGAGCGACGTGAACCCGGCGGCCGTGGTGGACGCGGGCGTGAAGCGGAAGTCGCCGGTGTCGCCCGGGGGCGACCAGTAGCGCGAACGTGGCGGGGGAGGCGCGAAGAAAGGAGCATGAAGCGCGCGGCGGTGGCGGCCGCGCGCTTCGGTCAGGCCGAGATCAGGCCATCGCGTGCAGGTGCAGGTACAGGCCGGCCGCCGCGGCGCCGCCCAGCAGCGGGCCGACGACGGGCACCCACGCATAGCGCCAGTCGCTGTCGCGCTTGCCGGGGATCGGCAGCAGCGCGTGCATGATGCGCGGCGACAGGTCGCGCGCGGGGCTCATCGCGTAGCCGGTCGGGCCGCCGAGCGAAATGCCGATGCCGAGCACGAGCAGGCCGACGGGCAGCGCGTCGAGCGCGCCGAGGCCGACCTGCGGCGACGCGAGGTACAGCACGCCGAGGATCAGCACGAACGTGCAGATCGCTTCGGTCAGCACATTGTGCGTGACGCTGCGGATCGCGGGCGCCGTGCAGAACACCGCGAGCTTCAGGTCCGCATCGGCTTCCTTCGCGAAGTGCTGGCGATACGCGAGCCACACGAGCAGGGCGCCCGCCATCCCGCCGAGCATCTGCGCGAGGATGTAGCCGCCGACTTTCGACCACGCGAACTTGCCCGCGAGCGCGAGACTGATGGTGACGATCGGGTTCAGGTGCGCACCGCTGAACGACGCGGTCACGTAGACGGCGACGAATACGGCCATCGCCCAGCCCATCACGATCACGATCAGGTCCGCGCCTTTGCCCTTGGTCTTTGCAAGCAGCACGTTTGCGACCGCGCCGTTGCCGAGCAGCACGAGGATCGCTGTGCCGATGAACTCTGCAATATAAGGTGACATGGTTGTCTCTCGTATGTCATCGCGGACTCGCGCGCGAGCGCGGTCCGCCGGTGTTGTTGTATTTCGTCTGGATGGCTGACGATTACTGGGTATCGTCGGCCCACGCCTTCGCGGCGCGTACCGCGCGCTGCCAGCCGGCCATGCAGCTTTCGACCTGCTCCTTCGGCATCGACGGCGAGAAGCGGCGATCGAGCTGCCACTGGCTGCGCACTTCGTCGAGGTTCTTCCAGTAGCCGATCGCGAGGCCCGCGAGGTAGGCCGCGCCGAGCGCGGTCGTCTCGGTGATCTGCGGACGCACCGCGTCGACGCCGAGCAGGTCGGCCTGGAACTGCATCAGCAGGTCGTTCGCGCTCGCGCCGCCGTCGACGCGCAGCTCGCCGATGCTGATGCCCGAATCGGCTTCCATCGCGGCCAGCACGTCGAGCGACTGGTACGCGATCGAATCGAGCGCCGCCCGTGCGAGGTGCGCGGAGGTCGTGCCGCGCGTGACGCCGAACACCGAGCCGCGCGCCCGTGCGTTCCAGTGCGGCGCGCCGAGGCCGGCGAACGCGGGTACCAGGTAGACGCCGTCGGTGTGCGGCACGCTTGCGGCGAGCGCCTCGATTTCGGCGGCCGACTTGATGATGCCGACGCCGTCGCGCAGCCACTGCACCACCGCGCCCGCGATGAAGATGCTGCCTTCCAGCGCGTACTGCACGTTGTCGCCGATCTGCCAGGCGATCGTCGTGACGAGGTTGTTCTTCGATTCGATCGGCTTGTCGCCGGTGTTCATCATCAGGAAGCAGCCGGTGCCGTAGGTGTTCTTCACCATGCCGGACTGCGTGCACATCTGGCCGAACAGCGCCGCCTGCTGGTCGCCCGCGATGCCCGCGAGCGGGATCTTCGACGCGAACACGGTGGTCTTCGTGTGACCGTAGATTTCCGACGATGCCTTCACGTCCGGCAGCATGCTGCGCGGGATGTCGAGCAGCTCGAGCAGTTCGCTGTCCCACTCGCGCGTGTGGATGTTGAACAGCATCGTGCGCGACGCGTTCGTCACGTCGGTCACGTGCAGTTCGTGCTTCGTGAAGTTCCACACGAGCCAGCTGTCGACGGTACCGAACGCGAGCTTGCCCTGCCTGGCCTTCTCGCGTGCGCCCGGCACGTTGTCGAGGATCCAGCGGATCTTGGTCCCGGAGAAGTACGAGTCGATCGGCAGGCCGGTCTTCGCGCGCACCTTCGCCTCGAGGCCCTGTGCTTTCAGCGAATCGCAGAAGTCGGCCGTGCGGCGATCCTGCCAGACGATCGCGTTGTAGACGGGCTGGCCGGTCTCGCGATCCCAGACGATCGTGGTTTCGCGCTGGTTGGTGATGCCGATCGCGGCGATCGACGTGCCGTTCAGGCCCGTGCGCGTGACGGCTTCGGCGGCGACGCCGGCTTGCGTCGACCAGATTTCCTGCGGGTCGTGCTCGACCCAGCCGGGTTGCGGGTAGATCTGCTCGAATTCCTTCTGGGCGATCGATACGATATTGCCCTGGCGATCGAACAGCATCGCGCGGGAACTCGTGGTGCCCTGGTCAAGCGCGAGGATGTACTGATCCTGCATGTCTCTCATCTCCATCCGTGGATTTGGCTTAGTTGTGATGCGCGCCGCATGTGGGGCGGCGCGTCGGTGAGTCAACGTCGGTACGGCAACTGCTACTGCATTCGGGTCAGGCCTGCGGCGCGTGCGCGGCGGCGAACCACGCGTCGACCGCGGCCGTCACCGCGTCGAGCGTGCCCGGCGCGACGTGCAGGCCGAGCTTCGAGCGGCGCCACAGCACGTCCTGCGCGCAGGTCGCCCATTCGGTGTCGCGCAGGTAGCGCAGCTCGGCGTCGTGGATGCCCGGGGCGATTTCGGTGCCGAGATCGGCGAGCGACTTCGCGCCGTCGATCACGCGCTCCGCGCGCGTGCCGTATGCACGTGCGTAGCGGCGGGCGAGCGCGGCGGGCAGCCACGGGTGGCGTTTCGCGAACGCGGCGGCGAACACGTCGAACTTCGCGTTCGCGATGTCGCCGCCCGGCAGCGCGACGCCGGCCGTCCAGGTCTTCGCGTCGCGGCCGAGCGCGCGGCTCAGCATGTCGCCGGCTTCTTCCGCGAGCTTGCGGAACGTCGTGATCTTGCCGCCGAACACCGACAGCAGCGGCGCACCCGCGCCTTCGTCCATTTCGAGGCGGTAGTCGCGCGTGACGGCCGATGCGTTCGCGGCGTTCTCGTCTTCCAGCAGCGGGCGCACGCCCGAGTAGGTCCAGTGCACGTCGGCCGGCGAGATCTTGCGCTTGAAGTAGCGGTTGATCGAATCGCACAGGTACTGCGTCTCGTCGCGATCGATCGCGACCGTCGCGGGATCGCTCGTGTATTCGACGTCGGTCGTGCCGATCAGCGTGAAATCGTGTTCGTACGGAATCGCGAAGATGATCCGCTTGTCCGGGTTCTGGAAGATGTACGCGTGATCGTGATCGAACAGGCGGCGCGTGACGATGTGGCTGCCCTTCACGAGCCGCACGCTGTGATGTGCGCCGCGGCCGAGCGCGCCGTGCAGCAGTTCGCCGACCCACGGGCCGGCCGCGTTCGCGATCGCGCGCGCATGCACGACGCGGATCGAACCGTCGGTGTTCTGCAGCCGCGCTTCCCATTCGTCGCCGCGACGTTCGGCGGATACCAGCTTCGTGCGCGTCAGGATCTCGGCGCCGCGCTCCTTCGCGTCCAGCGCGTTCAGCACGACGAGGCGCGCGTCGTCGACCCAGCCGTCCGAATAGACGAAACCGCGCTTGATCGAATCGATCAGCGGCGCGCCGGCCGCATGGCGGCGCATGTCGATGCCGCGCGAGCCGGGCAGCAGTTCACGTTTCGCGAGGTGATCGTAGAGGAACAGGCCGAGACGGATCAGCCAGGCCGGACGCAGGTTCGGCATGTGCGGCATCACGAAACGCAGCGGCCCCATGATGTGCGGCGCCGCGCGCAGCAGCGTCTCGCGCTCCTGCAGCGCCTTGCGCACGAGCCCGAACTCGTTGTACTCGAGGTAGCGCAGGCCGCCGTGAATCAGCTTCGTGCTGCACGACGACGTGTGCGACGCGAGATCGTCCTGCTCGCAGAGCAGGACCGACAGGCCGCGGCCGGCCGCATCGCGCGCGATGCCCGCGCCGTTGATGCCGCCGCCGACGACGAGCAGATCGTAGCGATTCGGTTGGGTCACCTGCTGTCCTTATCGTCTGAGGGAAATGGTTGAACAGAAAATGTTCGAATTCGAAATTTAACGAACGAAATCGAAAAAGTAAAGTTCGATAAAGCGGGGCCAGTAGCGCGCCGTGCGATCCCGGACGATACTGGCGGAATCGACCGTTTCGCGAGGTGAATCATGCGTATTGGGATGTGGGCCGGCGTGTGCGCCGTCCTTCTGGCGGGGTGCAGTGCCGGTATGCCGCCGCTCGTCGGCAACTGGCGCACGCCGTCGTTCGTCGACCTGCAGACGTCGTGCGGCGGCGCGGCGCGCGACTGGGGCGCGGACGCGCAGCCGGTCTATTCGACGCTGTACGACGCGTACGTGGCGAAACGGTATCGCGGGCTGACCGAAGCGAACTATTGTGCGTTCGTAAACGAACTTTCGACGCACTACGCGGCGCCCGACGCGGCGGCGCGTGCCGGCTGGATCGCGTATTTCAACGGCGCGCGCGCGCAGGCCATCAGCTGGCGGGCGGCGGTCGATCCGACGCTGCGCGGCGGCTGACGCAGCTGAGGGCGACGAGGCGGGGAAGCAGAAACGGCCGCGCGGCCCGGAATTCGGGCCGCGCGGTCAGGTCGGCAACGGTGTGGTTTTACGAATAGCGGTATTTGATGGATCGCAGCGCGGCGTCGCCGGTTTCGGTCACGCAGTATTTGCGCCCCGATCCGAGCCCTTCCAGGCGGACGAGCTGCTGTTCGAGCAGTGCGTCGATTTCGTCCCGATCCATCGAGGTTTGATCGGGAGCGTCCTTCACAAGCAATAGCGTGGCGAATTCATGCGGACTCAGCATCGTTCTCTCCATGGCGACCAGTCAGCCCGCGCGGCCGGCGCGACTGCCGGCGCGCGATACCCAGCGGGGTATGGTTTGGGGGGAAAAGCTGCATTCGCCGGCCATGCCATTCGTCCGCGCCCTGGCACAGGCGGAACGGTCGGACGGGCCGGGGAACTGGAGTCTAGTCGAGCATGCGGGCAACCACAAATCGTGCCCCGTTAATTTTCCGTTTGACAGCCGGGCCCCGCGCAAGCGGTTTGCTCGCAGCGCCAACTTCTTGATTTCACTTGAAGTTTCAGGTGCGGTGCAGCATCCCGGCCGTCACTCAGCGACGTACACCTGCGTGCCGGCGGTCGCCACCGCGTCGGCCATTTCCGGCGGCAGCGGCTTGTCGGTGAAGAGCGCATGCACCTGGCTCAGGTGGCCCTGGCGCACCAGCGCCGGGCGGCCGACCTTCGAATGGTCGGCGACGAGGTAGACCGTGCGCGCATGCTGCATGATCGCCTCGGCCACACGCACCTCGCGCGTGTCGAAGTCGCGCAGCGTGCCGTCGGCCTCGATCGCCGACGTGCCGATGATCGCGTAGTCGACCTTGAACTGGCGGATGAAGTCGATCGCGAGCTCGCCGACGATCCCCTTGTCCCACGGCCGCACGATGCCGCCCGTGATCAGCACCTCGCAGTCGGGGTAGCCGCTCATCATCGACGCGACGTTCAGGTTGTTCGTGATCACGTGCAGCCCGTGGTGGCGGTTCAGCGCGCGTGCGACTTCCTCGGTGGTCGTGCCGAGGTTGATGAACAGCGACGCCTGATCGGGAATGTGCGACGCCGCGAGCGCCGCGATGCGCCGCTTCTCGTCATGGAACATCCGCTGGCGCGCCGTGTACGACACGTTCTCCGAGCTGGTCGGCAGGCTCGCGCCGCCGTGATAGCGGCGCAGCAGGTTCAGGTCGGCGAGCCAGTTCACGTCGCGGCGGATCGTCTGCGGCGTCACCGCGAAGTGCGCGGCGAGATCGTCGACGGTCACGAAGCCGTCGCGCTGCACCCATTCGAGCAGTTCCTGCTGGCGCGCGTTGAGGGTGAGGCGGGGATCTCGGGTCATGGCTCGGTGGTCGTGTCGTGAGACGGAGCGGGTATTGTAAGGGCGGCAACGCCGTTAGGCCGGTATGGCCGGCAGGGTCGCCTGCAATTCATGCGGAAATTGCATTGATTCATGTGACAAATGAATTTGTGCGATTGCGCTGATCGCGCTGCAATGGCGGACTGCCCGCGCGCGCGGGTGCGCGCCCGGCGCTTCATTCAGCTTTCGACGAGGTGGAACCGATGACTGGCTTCAACTGGCACAACCCGTATCCGACGACCCGCATTCCGGTGTTCGCGCGCAACGTCGTGTCGACGTCGCACCCGCTCGCCGCGCAGGCCGGGCTCCGGATGCTGTGGAAGGGCGGCAACGCGGTCGACGCGGCGCTGGCCGCCGCGGCTGCGATCACGGTCGTCGAGCCCGTGTCGTGCGGGCTCGGCGGCGACGCGTTCGCGCTCGTGTGGGACGGCGAGCGGCTGTCCGGGCTGAACGCGTCGGGCGTCGCGCCGGCTGCGTGGAACGTCGACTATTTCCGCCAGCGCCACGGCGAGGCGGCGAACGGCATCGCGAACAAGCCGACGCGCGGCTGGGACACCGTCACCGTACCGGGCGTGATCGCGGGCTGGGAAGCGCTGCATGCGAAGTTCGGTTCGCTGCCGTTCGCGGACCTGCTCGAACCGGCGATCGAGATCGCGGAGCGCGGTTATGCGGTGCCGCCGATCGTCGCGCACAAGTGGGCGGCCGCCGTGCCCGAGCTGCAGGGGCTGCCGGGCTTCGCGGAGACCTTCATGCCGCGCGGCCGCGCGCCGCTCGTCGGCGAGCGCGTGTGCCTGCCCGGTCACGCGCAGACGCTGCGCACGCTCGCGAAGGAGGGGGCCCGCGCGTTCTACGAGGGCGCGCTCGCCGAGCGCATCGCCGCGTTCTCGCGCGAAGGCGGCGGCGCGCTGACCGCGGCCGACCTGCAAGCGTACCGGCCGGAATGGGTCGAGCCGATCGGCAAGCGCTTCGGCCGTCACACGATCCACGAGATTCCGCCGAACGGGCAGGGCATCGCCGCGCTGATCGCGCTCGGGATCGCCGAGCACGCGGGCGTGACGGAATGGCCGGTCGATTCGGTCGACTCGCAGCATCTGCAGATCGAGGCGATGAAGCTCGCGTTCGCGGATGTCTATCGCTACGTCGCCGATCCGCGCGCGATGGAGGTCACGCCCGAACAGATGCTCGACGACGCGTATCTCGCCGAACGCGCGAAGCTGATCGATCCCGCGCGCGCGACGCACTTCGGCGCGGGCCGGCCGCATTCGGGCGGCACGATCTACCTGTCGGCGGCCGACGAGCGCGGGATGATGGTGAGCTTCATCCAGTCGAACTACATGGGCTTCGGTTCGGGGCTCGTCGTGCCCGGCACCGGCATCGCGCTGCAGAATCGCGGGCACGGCTTCTCGATGGATCCGGCGTCGCCGAACGTCGTCGCGGGCGGCAAGC
This sequence comes from Burkholderia sp. HAN2018, assembly GCF_024704855.1. Lineage (NCBI taxonomy): Bacteria > Pseudomonadati > Pseudomonadota > Betaproteobacteria > Burkholderiales > Burkholderiaceae > Burkholderia > Burkholderia sp. HAN2018. The sequence continues at coordinate 21,140 of NZ_QOBB01000108.1, forward strand.
GGCCGTTCCACACGATCATCCCGGCGTTCGTCACCGAGGAGGCCGACGGCCGCACGCAAGCCGTGATGAGCTTCGGCGTGATGGGCGGCGACATGCAGCCGCAGGGGCACCTGCAGACCGTCGTGCGGATGCTCGGCTACGGGCAGCAACCGCAGGCCGCCTGCGATGCGCCACGCTGGAAGGTCAACCGCGACTTCACGCTCGACGTCGAGGCGACGATGAATCGCGCGACCGTCGATGCGCTGGCCGCGCGCGGCCATACGATCAAGTCGATCGACGATCCTTACATGGATTTCGGTTCCGGGCAGTTCATCTGGCGTCTCGATCGCGACGATCGCGAGCGCGGCTACGTGGCCGCGAGCGACAGCCGGCGCGACGGCCTGGCGGCAGGTTTCTGACGGATTGCGGCCGGCTTTCACCGGCATTTCCAGCGCTTCACGGGCGGCCGGACGGCCGCCCGTTTCGTTTGCCGCGGCCCGTATCGTCGAGCGGGCGCAAGCGGTTTGAAGGACTCGTCTAACGAACGGCAACAGACGTCGTGGAACTGCGCGTGTCAGGTATGGTCAGTGCTCTGGAGCACGAACGTCAAAGTCCGGCTAAGATGCCAGCATGGTTCGGCCGGACCAATCCACTATAAACGCAAGTAAAACGCCGCCTGCGGGTCGGTCGGCGCCTGTGCCGAAGGCATGGGCCGGCGCCCGTGCGACGACTGGGAGCGCACCACCATGGACACCAAAACGACGCATGTGATGCCGTGGCGCATCGAGGACATCGACCTGAACCGGATCGATCGTCAGCGTGCCGCCGCGAACGAGGATCTGTTGCTGCTGCTGTGCGCGTCGTCGTTCATCGAAAGCGGTTCGGATCTCTATACGAGCAATCTGAGCCAGTTCTTCAACGACGATCCGGAAGTCTCCGCATGGCTCAACAATGCATGGGAGCACGAAGAATTGCAGCACGGGCGCGCGCTGAAGGCGTACATCGCACACGTGTGGCCCGAGTTCGACTGGGATACCGCGTTCGCGAATTTCTTCGCCGAGTATTCGTTGACCTGCAAGGTCGAGGCATTCGAGAAGACCCGCGCGCTCGAGATGGTCGCGCGCTGCGTCGTCGAGACGGGCACGGCCACGCTCTATCGCGCGATCAACGAATGCTCGGACGAGCCCGTGCTGAAGGAAATCACCGACAACATCCGCACGGACGAAGTGCGTCACTACAAGCACTTCTTCAAGTTCTTCAAGAAGTACAACCAGCTCGAAGGCAACGGCCGGCTCGCGGTGCTCGGCGCGCTCGCGCGCCGCGTGATGGAAATCAAGAACGAGGATTCTGAGATCGCGCTGCGCCATGTGTTCGCGGTCCGCTATCCGGATCGCGTCGGCGACAGCCAGTACAACCGCGAGCGCGCCGCGCGCATCAGCAAGCTGGTGCGGCGCAACCTGTCGGCCGACATGTGCGTGAAGATGCTGCTCAAGCCGCTCGACCTGCCCGCGAAGATCCAGCCGGGCGTCCACTATCCGCTCACGAAGATCACGCGGCACGTGTTCCTGCGCTGATCGCCGCGGCGCGGCCCGTCGCGCGTATGCTGCGGCTTGTTCATCCGCTTTCCACCGGGGCCACGCCATCATGACCGATACCCATCGCCACGCGCTCGAACAATGGACGTTCGATGCGTGGCCGCCGGCCGTCGTCTCGCTGTTCGACGGCACGGCGCTCGAGCGTCATGCCGACCTCGCCGCATCGCTGATCGTCGCGACCGATGACGGCCAGTTGCGCACGACGCTGCTCGGCGTCGGCGAGATCTATGCACACGATGCGCGCACGCTGTTGCTTGCGCTCTGGCCGCAATCGCGTGCGGCGCGCGCGATCGCGCAACGGCGCACGGCCGCGCTGACGCTCGTCGCGGACGGCGCGTTCTTTCAGGCGCAATTGACGATGGAGCCGCTCGAAGGGGACTTCGGCGGGCTGGCCGGATTCGCTGCGACGATCGCGCACGGCGATGCGCAGCGGGTCGGCTATGCGCGTCTCGCGACAGGCGTCACGTTCACGCTGGAAGGGGAGCGCGCCGCGGTGCTCGAGCGCTGGCAACGCCAGGTCGAGCACCTGCGGCGCGCGGCCGCGCGGCTTCAGTGACCGCGCTGGCCGCTGCGCGACGAACGGTTGCGGTTCGGGTGCGCGGCGTTGC
>NZ_QOBB01000109.1:0-23236 GCF_024704855.1 Burkholderia sp. HAN2018
CGTCGACCATCCGGCCGTCGACGCGCAGCGCGCCGCGCCCGTTCGCACGTGCGTCGTCGTAGGCGGCCAGCACCGCGTGCGCGTCGCGCACCGCGGCGTCGTCGGGCCGGAACGCACGGTTGAGCGCGCCGACCTGCAGCGGGTGGATGCAGGTCGCGCCTGCATAGCCGAGCTCCGCGGACGCGCGCGCGATGCGCTCGAACGCGTCGAGATCGCGCAGTTCGTCGAGGCCGCCGATGAGGCCGAGCGGCAGGATGCCGGCGGCGCGCGCGGCGATGATCAGCAACTGTTTCGGCACGCGCAGCACATCGGCGCTCGCGCCGCTTTCGCAGTTCAGCGCGAAATCGCCGCCGCCCAGCATCATCGCGACGACGCGCGGCGACGCCTGCGCGATCCGGTCCATTGCCTGGAACGCGCGCGGCGTTTCGACGATCGCGACGATCCGCGTGCGGCCGGGCGGCGCGCCGGCTTCTTCTTCGAGCGCGGCCAGCAGTTCGTCGATCGCCTCGATGTGCGAGCCGCCGCGCACCTTCGGCAGCACGACGCCGTCCACGCCGGCCCGGACGGCCGCGCGCAGGTCGGGCACGAGCTGGTCGAGCGGGCCGTTGGCGCGCACCAGCAAGTCGCGGCCCGGCGCGCGCAGCGCCGGCACGGCGTCGGCCAGCTCGTCGCGGGCGGCCGCCTTGCATGCGGGCGGGACGCTGTCCTCGAGATCGAGGATCAGCGCATCGGCGTCGCTCGCGGCGGCCGATGCGACGAAACGGGGGACGTGCGCGGGGACGTACAGCAGCGAGCGCCAGACGGGTTGTGACGATGAATTCATCTACGGTCTCATAAAATGAAAGTCACTTTCATTTTTGTGATGGATGACCGCATTCGTCAAGATTATCGTTAACGCCTAGTATCAAGGAACATTGCAGGATGATGACCGAGCGAAGCTCTGCGGATTCATGTTGATGTCATCGATGATCTGCGTATAATGAAAGTGACTTTCATTTTTCGATGCCGGCCAGCGTAACGTGGCACCGACCTGACACGAACAGCCCGGCATCGCACGAGGTGGACATGAACAAGGTGGAGACAAGCAATCCGGCAGAGGGCGGCGTGGCCGCGGTCAACCGCGCGCTGACCGCGCTGCTGGCATTCGGCAACGCGCCCGGCGGGCTGATGCTCGCGCAGGTGAGCGAGGAGACGGGGCTCAACATGAGCACGCTGTTGCGGATGTTCGAGTCGCTCGAGCAGTTCCGCTTCATCAAGCGCCTGCCGGACGGGCGCTATGTGCTGGGGCCCGCCGTGTTCCAGCTCGGGATGATGTATCGCGAGTCGTTCCAGCTGCGCGAGTACGTGATGCCGATCCTGTCGAGACTGTCGGCGGAAACCGGCGAGACAGCCGCGTTCTACGTGCGTGAAGGCGACCAGCGCGTGTGCCTGTTCCGCATCCAGGCGCAGCGCTCGGTGCGCACGCACCTGCGCGAGGGCGACCGCTTCCCGCTCGACGTCGGCGCGGCCGGCCGTGTGCTGCTTGCGTTCAGCGGCACGCGCGGCGGCGACTACGAGAAGACGGCCGAGCAGGGCTACGCGGTATCGATCGCCGAGCGCGATCCGGAAAGCGCGGCGATCGCGTGCCCGGCATTCGGCGTCGGCCGCGTGCTCAGCGGCGCGATCTCGCTCGGCGTACCGCGGTATCGCTTCAACAAGAAGGTGCTGGCCGACTACCTGCCGCGCGTGCAGGCGGCCGCCGCCGAGCTGACGCATGCGCTCGGCGGCGATCTGCCCGCCGCAGGCGCGGCATTTCGCGCGGCCGACCAGCTCGGCGCGCTGCTCGAGTAGCGCCGCGCGCGGCTGAGCGCGCCTCGAAGTCCGCCTTGCAGTCCGCCTCGCACGACGCATACACCAACCAGGAGACAAGCATGTTCGTTCCCGACCCGCAGGCCGCTCACGCGGCCGGCGCGCACCGTCGCGCGTCCACCGGCCCGATTCATCCGAAACCGTTCGACGCCGGCGCGCAGGGGCCGCTCGCGGGCGTGCGCGTCGTTGACCTGTCGCGCCTGATGGCCGGCAACATGCTGAGCGTGCAGCTCGCCGATTTCGGCGCGGACGTCGTGAAGGTCGAGAGCGAGCGCGGCGATACGCTGCGCGCGGTCGGCGCGGGCGGGATCAGCACGAACTGGAAGGTATACGGGCGCAACAAGCGCAGCGTGTGCGTCGACCTGCGCACGCCCGAGGGCATCGACATCGTCCGCCGGCTGGTGCGCGACGCGGACGTGTTCGTCGAAAGCTTCAAGCCCGGCGTCGCCGAGAAGATGGGGCTCGGCCCGGACGACCTGCTCGCGATCCGTCCCGAGCTGGTGATCGCGCGGATCTCCGGCTGGGGGCAGACCGGGCCGTACCGCCACAAGCCGGGCTTCGGCACGCTCGCGGAAGGATATGCGGGGTTCGCGGCGATCAACGGCTTCGCCGATCGCGAGCCGGTGCTGCCGCCGATGTTCCTCGGCGACATGACGGCCGGGCTGTCCGGCGCGATCGCCGTGCTGGTCGCGCTGCATGCGCGCGACGCGCACGGCGCGGCGGGGCAGGTGATCGACGTGTCGCTGTTCGAGCCGCTGCTGTCGATCCTCGGCCCGGCCGCCGCGAACTACGTGATGACCGGCAAGATCAAGGAGCGCACCGGCAGCCGCTCGTCGAACACCGCGCCGCGCAACGCGTATCGGACCCGCGACGGCAAGTGGCTGTGCCTGTCGAGCTCGACGCAGGCGATGGCCGAGCGGCTGTTCCGCGCGATCGGCCGCGCGGAGCTGATCGACGATCCGCGCTACGCGACCAACGTGCAGCGCGTGCAGCACGCGGAAGCGCTCGATGCGATCGTCGGCGAATTCATCGCCGCGCGCGATCTCGATGCCAATCTCGCGTTCTTCGAAGAAGCGGGCGTGACGGTCGGGCCGATCCAGGATATCGCGCAGATCGTTCAGGACCGCTATGTGATCGAGCGCGAGGCGCTCGTCGAGCTGCCGGACGACGACGTCGGCAGCCTGCCGATGCACAACATCACGCCGCGCCTGTCGGCCACGCCCGGCACGTTCCGCCGGCCCGCGCCCGCGCTCGGCGAGAACAATCGCGAGATCCTGCTGCCGCTGCTCGGCGAACGCGAATACGAGCGGCTCGCGGGGCTGGGCGTGATCCGCACGCGGTAGGCGCGACGTGCGACGCGGCCGCGAAGGACGGCCGCCGCACCCTGGACATTGCATGGAGGAGACAACCATGAAGCCACGCTGGACCCATCGGCCGCCCGGCTCGAACTGGGGGGATTTCGGCCCGGACGATCAGAAAGGGCGCCTGAACTGGCTGACCGCCGACGCGGTGCTGCGCGGCGTCGCGGAAGTGCGCGAAGGCCGCGTGTTTTCGCTGAGCCTGCCGCTCGACGTGCCGCGCGGCGGCGGGTTGAACGCGCGGCGCCGGCCGCCGGCGATCATGCCGGCGCTGCTCGGCGACAGGCCGTATTTCGGTTATCGGGCGGATGAACAGGTTGCGAACGCAACCGACGTCGTCTGCGACGATTCGTTCTGCATGCACTCGCAGTTCTCGACGCAGTGGGATGCGCTGTCGCACGTCGGCTCGCTGTTCGATCCGGCGGGCGACGGCGAGCGGGCCCGCATGTTCTACAACGGCTACCGGATGGACGAGCACATCCAGGTGCCCGAAGCGGGTGCGCCGCGCGGCGGCGCGCGCGCGCTCGGCATCGAGGTGATGGCGCAGACGGGCGTGCAGGGGCGCGGCGTGCTCGTTGACCTGCGGCGCCACTTCGGCGACGAGCGGCGCAAGATCGGCTACGCGGAGTGGATGGCGGTGCTGCGCGCGGACGACGTGATCGTCGAGCGCGGCGACATCGTGTGCGTGCATACGGGCTTCGCCGATCGCCTGCTCGACGCCGACGCGCGCGGCGAACCCGCCGCGCCGGACGTGTGCTGCGTGCTCGACGGCGACGACCCGCGCCTGCTCGAATGGATCGACGCGTCGGGGCTCGCCGCGCTCGCGGCGGACAACCACGCGGTCGAGGAGCGACCGCGCGATGCGCGGGCGCGCGAGCGGCCCGGCGCGCTGATGCCGCTGCACGAGCTGTGCCTGTTCAAGCTCGGCATCCACCTCGGCGAGCTGTGGCACCTGACGCCGCTCGCCGACTGGCTGCACGCGCACCGGCGCAACCGCTTCCTGCTGACCGCGCCGCCGCTGCACCTGCGCGGGCTCGTCGGGTCGCCGGTCAATCCGGTCGCCACCGTATGAACGCCGGCGCCGCGCGCATGCCGCGCCGGCGCCGGGTCTGCCGCTTCGCCGCTTCGCGCAGGCCGCGCGGGCGGATCATCGAGGAATCGCCATGTCCCATTCCCATGCGGCGTCGATCGCCGCCCGCATCGACCGCCTGCCCGCGACGGCCAGCATCTGGACGCTCGTGCTGTTCCTGAGCGTCGGCGGGTTTTTCGAGGTCTACGACCTGTTCCAGATGACCTACCTGCCGCCAGGGCTGATCCGCGACGGCATCTTTCACGCAGGCTCGCACGGCGTGCTCGGCATGTCGGACCAGGGCGCGCTCGGCGCGGCGACGTTCGCCGGGCTGTTCGTCGGCGAGATGTTCGTGTCGCGTCTCGCGGACCGCTTCGGGCGGCGCGCGTTGTTCACCGGCGCGCTGCTGCTCTACACGGCGGCGAGCCTGGCGATGTGCGTGCAGACGCATGCGCTTGGCATCCTCGTGTGCCGTTTCATCGCGGGCTGCGGCATCGGCGCGGAGCTGATCACGATCGGCGCGTTCCTGACCGAGCTGGTGCCGAAGGCGGTGCGCGGCCGCGCATTCGCGCTGTGCTTCGCGGTCGGCTATCTCGCGATGCCCGTGCTGGCGCTGGTGTCGTGGTTATGGGTGCCGCACGATCCGCTCGGCATGTCCGGATGGCGCTGGGTCGTGCTGCTCGGCGGCAGCGGGGCGGTTTTCGTCTGGTGGCTGCAGTCGCGGTTGCCGGAGTCGCCGCGCTGGCTCGCCCACACGGGCCGCGAGGCCGAGGCCGAAGCCGTGCTGCGGCGGCTCGAGCAGGCCGTCGAGCGGGAATCCGGCCGGCCGCTGCCCGCAGTCCCGACGCCGGCCGCAGCGGCCACGGCCACTGCCGCACAGCGCGCGCCGTCGATGTGGGATGCGCGGCATCGCGGCCGCACGACGATGCTGATCGCGTTCAATGCATTCCTGAGCATCGGTTTCTTCGGCTTCAGCCAGTGGCTGCCGACGCTGCTCGCCGCGCAGGGCGCGAGCGTCACGAAGAGCCTCTGGTATGCGTTCGTGATCGCGTTCGCGTATCCGGTGTCGCCGTTCGTCGCCGGCCTGCTTGCCGACCGGATCGAGCGCAAATGGTTGATCGTTGCGTCGGCGTTCGGCGTCGCGCTGTTCGGCACCGCGTTCGCGATGTCGGCGCAGGCGCCGTTCGTGATCGCGTTCGGCTTGCTCGTCACGCTGTCCAACACGGTGCTCGCGAGCAACGGCACCGCGTACCAGTCGGAAGTGTTTCCGACCGAGATCCGCGGGCGCGCGCTCGGCTTCGTGCATTCGATCGGCCGCCTGACGGGGATCGCGAGCAGTTTCATCGTCGCGCTGCTGCTCGAACGCGCCGGGGTGTCGGCCGTGTTCGTGCTGATCGGCGGCAGCATGCTGATCGTGATGGTGTCGATCGGCGTGTTCGGGCCGCGTACCAACAACCGGGCACTGGACGAGATCGCGGACAGCGCCGAGCACGCGGCGGCGTTGCGCGGGCTCGCCGAAGCGCCGACCGGGCGTGTCGATGGGCGGCGAAAATTGGGCTAGCATCCTGATTCATCGCGGCAACCGGGCACCTCGCCCATCGACCATCGCCATGAAACCCGTTGCCGTCGTATTGCACGGCCCGACCAGTGCAGGGAAGAGCAGCCTGGCCAGGGCGCTCCAGCAAGGGTCGGACGTGCCGACGTTTCACGTCTCGCTCGACGCGTTCGTCGAGATGTCGCGCCGGCGTGACATGCGATCGGACGAGGAGCTGAATCAGGCGCTGAGACTCCACCAGCTCAACCTGCAGTCGACACTCGCACGGATCGCGGCCAGCCATTTCGAGATCGTGCTGGATCTCGTGCTCCGGGATCCGGCCGCGCTCGACGCATGCATTGCCGCGCTGTCGCCGCGTCAGACCTTCGTCATCGGCGTGACGTGCCCGCTGGATATCCTCGAACAGCGCGAACGCGCGAGGCCGGATCGCGGCGAGGGCATGGCCCGCTCCCAGTTCGGGCATCCGGCTTATTCGCGGCCTTACGCGCTGCGCATCGACACGTCGACATGCACGCCGGAAGAGGGCGCGCGCCGCATCCGTGCCCACGTCGACGCGCAGCGCGAGTGAGCGTCGTCGCGCTTGATCCTGACAGGCTGCGTTCTCCCTTAAACTCGCCGGCAGCGAATGTCATCGGCCACGCGGATGATGTCGTTCGCACGCGACAAATCGCATTGTGCCGACAAGCGGGAAATTCGCAATGAAACCGATTCCGAAGCGTTCGTGCCGATAACCGGTTTTTCATGTTTCGAACGGATTGAAAGCGAATTTCAAGCGGATTCACGCGCCGAAAGGCCGTGCGAAGCGGTTCCAGCGGGTAAACGCCAGGTTATAGGCCCGTCGTGTCCAGACAGGGGATTCATGGATTGAATGCGCGCCGATTCAAAATATAAATTTCGGAAAGACTTTGGCACGGGATATGCTTCGCAGTTCTTATCCGAATGGATCATGCGCCGGCTATTCGTCGGAAAAATCAGGCTGGAGCATGAACCGCCCGGATCTGACAAGCCGATTGTTTAGAGGATGAACAGTTTGTGAATTCTGCGCGGCAGTGCGAAGCTGCCCGCGGAACAGCGTCGTACACGGATTGAGTTGGGTGACTTGAAACGCAGGCCGTAACTCCTAGCGACGGCCACTACTGACAGTTCAGGATATGACATTACTGATTGGGGTCCCTCTGGAGACGGCCAACGAGGAACGGCGCGTAGCGACGGTTCCCGACGTGGTCGAAAAGCTGATCAAGCTCGGGTTCTCGGTGGCCGTGCAAAGCGGTGCCGGCACCGGCGCGAACTTCAGCGACGACGACTACCGCACGGCCGGGGCCGAAGTCGTGGCGACGGCCGCCGATCTGTGGGGCCGCAGCGATATCGTCCTCAAGGTGCGCCCGCCGAGCAGCGAGGAAGTCGCGCTGTTGCGTGAAGGCAGCACGCTGGTCGGCTTCGTCTGGCCGGCGCAGAACCCCGAACTGATGCAGCAGCTGGCCGCGAAGCGGGCCACGGTGCTGGCGATCGATTCCCTGCCGCGCACACTGTCGCGCGCGCAGAAGATGGATGCGCTCACGTCGATGGCCGGCGTGAGCGGCTACCGCGCCGTCATCGAGGCGGCCCATGCGTTCGGCCGTTACTTCAACGGGCAGATCACGGCCGCGGGCAAGGTGCCGCCGGCCAAGGTGTTCGTCGCCGGCGCGGGCGTCGCCGGCCTCGCGGCCATCGGCACGGCCGCCGGCCTCGGCGCGATCGTGCGCGCCAACGACACGCGCGCGGAAGTGGCCGACCAGGTCAAGTCGCTCGGCGGCGAATTCGTCAAGGTCGACTACGAGGAAGAGGGCTCGGGCGGCGGCGGTTATGCGAAGGTGATGAGCGAAGGCTTCCAGCAGGCACAGCGCGCGATGTACGCGCAGCAGGCCAAGGACGCGGACATCATCATCACCACCGCGCTGATTCCGGGCAAGCCGGCACCGAAGCTCATCACGGCCGAGATGGTGCAGTCGATGAAGCCGGGCAGCGTGATCGTCGACATGGCCGGCGAGCAAGGCGGCAACTGCGAGCTGACGGTGCCGGGCGAGGCGGTGGTCCGCCACGGCGTGACGATCGTCGGCTACACGGATCTCGCGTCGCGCCTGGCGCGACAGTCGTCGACGCTGTATGCGACCAACCTGCTGCGCGTGATCGAGGAGCTGTGCAAGGCGAAGGACGGCATGATCAACGTCGACTTCAATGACGACGCGATCCGCGGCCTCACGGTTATCAAGGAAGGCAGCGTGACCTGGCCGCCGCCGCCGATCCAGCAGCCGGCCGCGGCACCGAAACCCCCGGCGGCGCCGGTTGCGGCAACCGCGTCCAAGGGCCACGGGCACGGCAGCGGCGAGCCGATGTCGGCGAAGTCGCTCGCGATCGTGTTCGCCGTCGGCGCACTGGCGTTCCTGCTGGTCGGCCAGTTCGCGCCGGCCACGTTCCTGGCGCACTTCACGGTGTTCGTGCTGGCCTGCTTCGTCGGCTACATGGTGATCTGGAACGTCACGCCGTCGCTGCATACGCCGCTGATGAGCGTCACCAACGCGATCTCGTCGATCATCGCGATCGGCGCGCTGGTGCAGGTCGCGCCGCCGCTGGGCGAGGCCGCGGCCGGCGACCGGCCGTCGGGGCTGATCCTCGGCCTGGCGGTGGGTGCGCTGACGCTCACGGCCGTCAACATGTTCGGCGGCTTCGCGGTGACGCGCCGCATGCTGGCGATGTTCCGCAAGTAAGGAGACGACAACAATGACTTCCAACCTGACTACCGTCTCCTACATCGGCGCGGCCATCCTCTTCATCCTCAGCCTCGGCGGGCTGGCGAACCCCGAGACCGCGCGCCGCGGCAACCTGCTCGGCATGATCGGGATGCTGATCGCCGTGCTCGCCACCGTACTCGGCCCGCGCGTGTCGGCCGAAGGCATTCCGTATGTCGTGGCCGCGCTGGTCGTCGGCGGCGCCGTCGGCCTCGTCGCCGCGAAGAAGGTGCAGATGACGCAGATGCCCGAACTGGTTGCGCTGATGCACAGCCTGGTCGGTCTCGCGGCCTGCCTGGTGGGCTTCGCCAGCTACATCGATACGTCGGTGCAGTTCAGCGGCGCGGAGAAGGCCATCCACGAAGTGGAGATCTACGTGGGCATCCTGATCGGCGCGGTGACCTTCGCGGGCTCGGTCATCGCGTTCGGCAAGCTCTCCGGCAAGATCGGCGGCAAGCCGCTGCTGCTGCCGGCGCGGCACTGGCTCAACCTCGCCGCGCTGCTGATCGTGATCTATTACGGTCGTGCGTTCCTGCATGCGGAGACGATCCAGGACGGCATGACGCCGCTCATCGTGATGACGGTGGTGTCGCTGCTGTTCGGCGTGCACATGGTGATGGCGATCGGCGGCGCGGACATGCCCGTCGTGGTGTCGATGCTCAACAGCTACTCGGGCTGGGCGGCGGCGGCCACCGGCTTCATGCTCGGCAACGACCTGCTGATCGTGATCGGCGCGCTGGTGGGCTCGTCGGGTGCGATCCTGTCGTACATCATGTGCCGCGCGATGAACCGCAACTTCATCAGCGTGATCGCGGGCGGCTTCGGCACCGGCAGCGGTGCGCCCGCGGCGGCAGGCGCCGGCGCGCAGCCGGCCGGCGAAGTGGTGGCGGTGAGCGCGCTGGAGACGGCCGAACTGCTGCGCGATGCCAAGAGCGTGATCATCGTGCCCGGGTACGGGATGGCGGTGGCGCAGGCCCAGCACACGGTGCATGAACTCACGAAGGTGCTGCGCGAGAAGGGCGTCGACGTGCGCTTCGCGATCCATCCGGTGGCCGGCCGCATGCCGGGGCACATGAACGTGCTGCTCGCCGAGGCGAAGGTGCCTTACGACATCGTGATGGAGATGGACGAGATCAACGGCGATTTCCCGGAAGCCGACGTGTCGATGGTGATCGGCGCCAACGACATCGTGAACCCGGCCGCGCAGGAAGATCCGGCCAGCCCGATCGCCGGCATGCCGGTGCTCGAGGTGTGGAAGGCGAAGACGTCGATCGTGATGAAGCGCAGCATGGCGTCAGGTTATGCGGGCGTCGACAATCCGCTGTTCTACAAGGACAACAACCGGATGCTGTTCGGCGACGCCAAGAAGATGCTGGACGAGGTTTTCGGGGCGTTGAAAGCCTGACGAGGCGCACGGGCGTGGGCGTATGGGTGCGCGGGTCGAACGGTCAGCGGCCGTGGTGTCGAACGGCGGGTTGATCGGGGCCCGGCACGCCCGACGTGCGTATCGGAAAGATCACGGAAGTGCGAGACGGGATCGGATGTTTCGCACTTCCGGGAAAAGAGCGCGATCGATCGTCGGTGCGCGGATCGACGAACCATGCGAATGATGCCGTTGGAGCGGGCGGCGGCTCCATCATCGGCGTGACGATCGCCGAAACCTGGCCGGCCGCCGGAATGGTGCTGGTCGACCGCTGTCCCGTGTGAACGTGCTATCACGCCTATCCGCACGAATCAGGCACCAGATCCTTGCCTGCCGCCGATACCACAGCTTGCCGCAAACGGTACCGGCGCCTCTCCTCCTCGTTCCTCATGTCACGCAGCCGCGCCGGTGGTTCCCACACGACTGCGCGTGACGATGTCGCCTATCCAGCCGCTCCCAGTTCCGCGAAACCGGTGATCCTTGCGTCGCATGCACGCGCCAGCGCCAGGTCGTGACTCGAAAAAAAGACGGCACGGTCCGCAGCCAACGTCCTGAACAGGTCGACGAGCACCGCACGCGACGCGGCGTCGAGCCCGTTGCCCGGTTCGTCGGCGATCACGACGGTGGGCGCGCCGAGTGTCGTCGCCGTCAGGAACAGTTTCTTGCGCGTGCCGAGCGACATCTGCTCGAAGCGCTTGTCCATATGCGGGGCGAGCCCGAATCGATCGGCCAGCTCGAGCGTGCGGGTGTCGACGACGGTTTTCTTGGCCGCGGCCACGAGATCGAGAAACGCGCGTCCGGTCTGGAACGGATACGTCAGGCAATCGTCGGGTACGTACGCCAGCGCGGATTTCGCCGCGAGCGGCGCGGTGCGCAGGGAATGGCCGCCGAGCCAGACTTCGCCTTCGTCCGCGTCGATCGTGCCGGCGAGAATGCCGAGCAACGTCGATTTGCCGCTGCCGTTTTCGTCGCACAGCGCCACGCACCCGGCGCCGGATGCGAAGTTGAGCCCTTGGAAGATGACGCGCTTGTCGAAGCGCTTGCCGAGATTGTCGAAGCGGAGCATGGATCGGGTAATCAAACGAAAACTTGCCAGGCCAGCGTGACCCAGACTACGGTCAGCGCGATGCCCAGCAACACGGATTGTCGGGACGCGTAGCGTTGCGGCAGATAGTGTAATGCGACGAGCGGTGCGCCCGAGCACACGAGCGCCGCCGCCATCTGCGATGACAGCACGCCGTGCGTCACCAGCAACAGCGGGGCGACGGCGGCGAACGGCAGCGCCAGCGCGGCAACGGTCAGACAGTCGGCCCGGCGCTTCGCGAAGGTCGACAGCGGCAACGATTGCATGAAGTGCGACGCATGCAGGTGTGCCGCCTGCAAATCGCGATACGTCGTCGCCGCGATCAGCGCGATGACGGCCTGCGCGATCAGCGTCAGCGGAACGGCGCGCTGGTCGAACCCCCAGAGCGCAAGCAGGAAGCATGTCGAAGCGGTGACCGCACCCATCATCAGGCAGTGCCCGGCGGTGCTCGCGGCGCGATCCCGCAGGATGCCGATCTGCAGCCTCGCGATGGGCGGCAGCCCGTTCCGGACATGGACGCGGATCGCATCCGCGATGCGACGAGGGAACGCCCCCGGCATTTCCGAACGGGCGGCCCGCGCAGGGGCCGTATGCGCAATCGTGAAAGCGGCGAGCAACAATGCCACGGTCAGCCACGCGGGACGTAACGCCCCCTCGACGTGAAAGCCGCCGATCAGGAAGACATTCGCAACGATCAACGCGATTGCATTGCGCAGGTTGCGCGACAGCGCGGTCAATTGCCATCCGAGCGTGATCAGGAACAGGTCGAGAACGAACAGGTAGTTGATCGCCTTTTGCGGCAGGAAGGCGAGCGCGATGGCGGCGGCGAGCACGGGCAGCAGCAGCGGCGTACTCGCGACGATCACGACGATCGTGTCGATGGCGCGACGGCGGCCGCTGGAGACGGGCAAGGACGCGAGGAAGGTGACGAACGGCCCCCCGGTGATGGCACGACGCTGCGCCAGCACCCACAGGATGCCCACGGCTTCGAGCAGGTGCACCCACGCGAACCGCCATTCGATGCCATGCGACGGCGCCAGCGCCGCGAGTACCGGCGCACCCAGAATGCGCGTCTGCGAAAACACCGGCATCGCCGGCAGCAACAGCATGGCCAGCAGGAGCAGCGCCTACCAATGCCTGCGCAGCAGGTTTGACGTCGCGAGCGCGTACCACCTCAGTCGGCAAGACAACATCGCTTCCAGCTCCCTTTCACCGTGCAAACGAACCCGGCATCCTGCCACGGTGGTCGCCGCGGCACAACCATCCCCGCCTTTGGCGGCCGGGGCGGCACGCACGAGGTCACCGTGCCGCATGAGAAACCGTCGCTGCGAATCGCCGCGTCGGCGGGCGGGTCACGGTGGCACGAGGCATCCGTCAGCGTAGCGGATTCATGCGCACGAAGCCGACGCGGATCGTTCGACAGGTGCCGGACAGGTGCGCGGCAAGTCGCGACACGCGCGTCATACGGCTCGGGTATGCTGGACGAATGCCGGGCGGATGAACGGGCAGGACCGCAACACGGCACGCCACACCACACCACACGCGATTGCATCGCAACCACCGGCCGCACCGGGCCGATTTCAACTCAGGAACAGGGATTCGACATGGCGGAACTGGACAACGAGCTGTATGAGCGGATCGGCGCGCTGAGCGACGCGGGCGATGCGTTGATGGAAGACGGCGACTACGAAGGCGCACTGGAGAAATTCCGGGCAGGATTCGACCTGCTTCCCGAACCGAAGACCAACTGGGAGGCCGGAACGTGGTTGATGGCCGCGATCGGCGACGCGAATTTCCTTCAAGCGGACTACGCGGCCGGGTGCGAGAATCTCGGCCAGGCGATGCACTTCCCCAACGCGATCGGCAACCCGTTCCTGCACCTGCGGCTCGGCCAGTGCCAGTTCGAACTGGGCAATCTCGACCGCGCGGCCGACGAACTGATGCGCGCATACATGGCGGGCGGGCCGGAGCTGTTCGAGGACGAGGATGCCAGGTACTTGCGATTCCTTGCCACGCGTGCGGAAGGCATCGAGACGCCCTGACGCGCGCCGTGGGTGCCGGCTGGCGGCCGGAATCGCGAGCAGGCTTTGGCGGCCGCGTCGCGCCGCGATGCGATGCCTGGCGTTTTCTCCACGTGTGCACGACCTGCCCATGAACCTGACCTTTCCCCTCGCCGCCCAATCCGATGCCGAAACGCTGGTCGCGATTCGCATCGCCGCGATGCGCGACAGCCTCGAGCGCATCGGCCGCTTCGATCCGCGGCGTGCGCGCGAACGCTTTCTCGCGTCGTTCGACCCGGCGCTATGCCGCTTCATCGAAGCCGATGGCGTGAACGCGGGTTTCTTCGTGGTTCGGCCGCAGGAAGACCACTGGTTGCTCGACCATCTGTACATCGTGCCCGCGCACCAGGGAAAGGGCATCGGCGCGGCCGTGCTGCAACGGATCTTTGCCGAGGCGGACGCGCAGCGCGTGCCCGTGCGTGTCGGCGCGCTGCGCGGCAGCGATTCGAACCGTTTCTATGCGCGGCACGGCTTCATGCAGGCCGACGAAGCGGAGTGGGACATCTACTACGTGCGCGAACCGGGTTCGGCGACGGCGTAGATCGCACATGCCCGCGCGTCGTGACGACGCATGCGGGGTGTGATCCGGGTGAGCGCATCAGCGTTTTCCCGGATATCGAATGCGCGGCGCATGCCGATGATGCAGAGAGAATATAACTACATGATCCGAGGCCAATCATGACGACATCTGCAACAAACGGACCGAATGCGGTATCGCCTGAAACGACCGGGGCGGCAGCGACATCCGACGACGCGGATGGCGTGCCGTCGATCCTGCTGGTCGACGACGAGCCGAGCGTGCTGTCGGCGCTCCGGCGCGTGTTCCGGCCCGCCGGCTACGAGATCCTGACCGCGGAGAGCGGCGAGGCCGCCCTCGAGGTGCTGGCGTCGACCGAAGTCGACCTGATCGTGTCCGACATGCGGATGCCGGGCATGAGCGGCGCGGAGTTCCTGGCCCGTGCCCGGGCGCTCTACCCGGACACGATGCGTATCCTGCTGACCGGTTATGCGGAGATCGCGTCGGTCATGCAGGCCGTCAACGAGGGCGGCGTCTATCGTTACCTGAACAAGCCGTGGGACGATCACGACCTGCTGCTGACCATCGAACAGGCGCTGGAGCAGCGCCGTTTGCGGCACGAGGCGGCGCGGCTCGCCGCGCTGACGGAAGCGCAGAACGAAGCGCTGCGCCGTTTCAACACGGAACTCGAAACGCAGGTTCGCGCGCGCACCGAGGAACTCGGGCAGACCGTGATGTTCCTCGAAGCCGCGCAGCGCGACCTGAAAAGCAGTTTCACCGCGATGGTCCAGGTGTGCGCGAGCATGATCGAGATGCGCTGCGGGTCGGCCAGCGGTCACGCGATGCGGGTCGGCGAGATTGCGCGGCGGCTCGCGCTGGCCTCCGGGATGAGCGAGCTGCATGCGCAGGACGTCTACTTCGCGGGGCTGCTGCATGGCATCGGCAAGCTGTCGCTGCCGGACGAATTGCTGCACAAGCCGCTCACGCGGATGACGGCGGAAGAGCACGGCCTGTTCCAGCAGCATCCGCTGCGCGCGCAGATGGTGCTGACGCCGGTCGCGCAATTGCACAAGGTCGCGTCGATCGTGCTGCACCAGTACGAGCGCTTCAACGGGCGCGGCACGCCGGACGGGCTGGCCGGCGACTCGATCCCGCCCGGCTCGCGGATCGTCGCGATCGCGCGCGATTTCGAGGGGCTGCGCAATGGCGACATCGGTGCGCCGCATTCGGTCGAGCAGGCGCTCGACGCAATGCGTTCGCAGGCCGGCGTGCGTTACGACCCGCGCATCGTCGAAAACCTCGCCGAACTGATGCGGGACCCGGCGAGCCTCGGCATCGCGGCGTCCGTCGCGGAGATCAAGTCGGCGCAGTTGCGCGAAGGGATGCAGCTCGCCGACGATCTGCGCACGCATCGCGGCGTGCTGCTGATGACCAAGGGCAGCGTGATGTCCGCACACCAGATCGAGCTCGTGCGCCGCTTCGAGACACGCGAGGGGACGGCGTTCGACATCCTCGTGCTGGCCGGCCAGGCGGCGAAGCCGGCGCAGGGCGTGCCGAATGCCGGCGCGGCGCCTGCCTGAGCCCGGACGCGCGGCCTGACGGCCGCGGTGCACATGCGCGCCGCGGCAACGCACTCACCTCGATTCGAGCGCTCGATCATGCACGGCACCTACAATCTTCCGCTCGTCCTGCTGTCGGTCGCGATCGCGACGCTGGCCTCCTATACGACACTCGACCTCGCCGCCTTCATCTCGCTGCTCGACAACCCGAAGCTCAGGCGCATGTGGCTGGGCGGCGGCGCGGCGGCGATGGGGACGGGCATCTGGTCGATGCATTTCGTCGGCATGCTCGCGTTCTCACTGCCGATTCCGCTCGGCTACGCGTTGCCGGATACGGGCGCGTCGCTGGCGATTGCCGTGCTCGTGTCGTACTTCGCGCTGTATGTCGTCACGCGCGCGCGGCTGGGCTGGCGGCGGCTGCTCGCGGGCGGCGTGCTGATGGGCGGCGGGATCGCCGGCATGCATTACGCGGGGATGGCCGCGATGCGCATGGCGCCCGGCATTCGCTACGATGCCGTGCTGTTCGCCGCGTCGATCGGCATCGCGGTGATCGCGTCGACCGCCGCGTTGTGGATCGCGCAGGCGCTGCGCGCACGGCAGGCACGCCATGCGACCGCCCAGCGCGTCGGCGCGGCCGTCGTCATGGGCGTCGCGATTACCGGCATGCACTACACGGCGATGGCGGCCGCGCATTTCGCGCCGGACGCGCGATGCGGGGCCGCGAACGGAGTCGACACGCCGTGGCTCGCGACGACCGTCGCGCTGTTTACGACGGGAACCCTGGTCGTCACGCTGTTGCTCAGCCGATTCGATGCGCGCACAACCTTCCTGCGCGGGATGACCGATACGCTCGAGCGGCTCGTGCGCTTGCGCACCGTCGAACTGGAACGCGCGCTGCACCGCTACGAACAGACGACGGCGATGCTGCAACGTACCCGCGAGAACATGGCGACCGAGATCGACGAGCGCAAGGCCGCGCAGGCGCGGCTCGAACAGGAGAAGGAGGAGCAGCGGCGCCTGTTGCATGCGCTCGAGGAAACCCACGTGCAGCTGCTGCAGTCGGAAAAGCTCGCGTCGATCGGTCAGCTCGCGGCCGGTGTCGCGCACGAGATCAACAATCCGATCGGGTTCGTCAGCGCGAACCTCAATACGTTGAAGACGTGGGTGCGCAGCCTGCTCGACGTGATCGCCGCGCATGAAGCCGCGCTGCCGCAGCTCGACCCGGCCGCGCGCGATGCGCTGACGGCACTGGGCCGCTCGGCCGACCTCGACTACGTGCGCGGCGAGATCGCGACGCTGATCGACGAGTCGATCGACGGCGCGCTGCGCGTGCGGCGCATCGTGCAGGACCTGCGCGATTTCTCGCGCCCGGCCAGCGACGAGTGGAGCGTGGTCGATCTTCGTGCAGGGCTGGAAAGCACGCTCAACGTCGTCCACAACGAACTCAAGTACAAGGCCGAGATCGTGCGCGACTACGGCGACGTGCCGCAGGTCGAATGCCTGCCGTCGCAGTTGAACCAGGTCTTCATGAACCTGCTGGTGAACGCGGCGCAAGCGATTCCCGAGCGCGGCGTGATTACGATCCGCACGTCGAGCGACGGCGAGCAGGTGTCGATCGCGATCAGCGACACCGGCACAGGCATGACGCCCGATGTCGTCCGGCGGATCTTCGATCCGTTCTTCACGACGAAGCCGGTCGGGCAGGGCACGGGGCTCGGCTTGTCGGTGTCGCACGGGATCGTCGAGCGCCATCGCGGCACCATCGACGTGACGAGCGAACCCGGACGCGGCACGACGTTCTGCGTTCGGCTGCCGATCCGGCGGGCCGGCGGAAACGCGAACGAAAGCGTGAACGAGACTGCGGCCGTGGCGGAGGTTAGCGCCGGTCCAGCAGCGTATCGCTCAGGACGCTGAACGCCGCGCCCGGCAGCTCGTGCAAATGCTCCACCACGCTGCTGACCGGATAGAACGCTTCGACCGAATCGTCGAGAATCCCGACGCCGATCAGTTCGACGCGCCGCTCGCGCAGCGCATCGACGCGTGCGCGCAGGTCGGTGCGCAGGATCGCCGGGTTGCCGTCGCCGGTGGCCGGATAACCGTCCGACAGCACCATCAGGATCCGCCGCCGCGCACGCTGCGCCAGCAGCCGTTCGGCGGCCCAGCTCAACGCCTCGCCGTCGGGATTCTCGTGGCCGCATTCGATGCACGCGAGGCCGCTCGGGTTGTCGGAATCGAACCGCTTGTAGACGCGCAGGTCGAGCCGTTCGACGAAGCGGTTATAGCCGAACGTGTCGCGGCCGGCGTCGATCCAGCGCTGGTAATGCGCGCGCATCGCGGCGTCTTCGACGGAGCTGTAGCCGAGCGCTTCGCACGCGAAGCCGAGCTGCATCAGCGCATCGCACAGCGCCGCCGCGCACAGCCGGGCGAGCTCGATCTTCCTGCCGGCCATCGACCCGCTGCAATCGATCAGCAGGCCGACGGCCGCGTCGCGCCCGGGCGCGGCGCGCCGGACACGGAACGGCGTGCGGTAGCCAGGCGACGTGACGAGGCGGGCGAGCGCCATCCGGTCGAGTTCGCCGCGCTCCTGTTCGCGCTTCCAGCGCGTCTGTTCGTCCACTTTCAACGCGCGTTCGAGTCGCAGCTTGAGCGGCTCGGTCTGCGCGCGGGCCGCGCTTCGCAGGCGGTGCCAGCGCGCCGCGTCGCCCTTGCCGGTGAAGTCCGTCACCGTGTCGAATGCGGTGGTCAGCGGGACCGACAGCAGCGGCCGACGGTCCGCGGACAGGCGGATCGTGCCGGGTGCCGCATCGCCCGGCGTCGGTGATGCCGTGGACGATTCCGTGTCGGCGATCGCGCCCGCGCCCGATTCGGCCGAAACCGGCGCACGTGCATCGTCCGCCGAGCCCGGTCCGTCCGATTCGAATTCGGCGGCGATGCTGTCGCTGTCGATCGTGCTGCCCGGATCGGCCGTGAACATCATGTTGTTCGCACCGGCCGAGGCCAGCGCGCGGACGCGCTCGACGATCCGGTGCGCGGCGCGGATGCTGTCGGCCGTCGAAGTCGCGGCGCGCGCTTCGTCGACGAGATCGTCCGACGCGGCGAGCGTCGCGTCGAGCGACGGGATGCGCTCGATCGTGGCTGGCGGTTCGTCCCACAGCGCACGCTCGATGCGCCATACGAGCCTGTCGCGCCACGCCATCCGTGGCCATCGTCGAAGCGTATCGGCGGCCGACGCCACCCGCATTTGCCGCAGGAACGTCATCGCGCCGGGATAGCGCGCAACGAGGCGGCCGGCCGCGCGCCGGTCGTCGATCGCCTGCGCAATCGCGCGCACCGCGGGCGACGCCAGCGCGGCAACGGCATCGATCGCGCCGAAGCGGACACGCGCCGCGTGGAGATCGACGAGGCCGACGATCGCGTCGTCGTCGACGTCGCCCGCGAGCAGCGTGTCGGGCAGCACCAGCAGGTCGCGCTGCGCGAGCGGGCCGTGGCGCGCGAACCGTACCTCGATGCCGTGTCGTTGCGCGAGCGTGCGGGCCAGCCGGGTCAGGTGGAGCGAGCGCGCATCGTCGTCGCGGTCCATCGCGTCAGGCCCCGACGTCGATGTAGTGGCGAATGATGCTGCGGATCAGGTCGGCGTCTTCCGCGCCGACCTTCGCATAGATCGTCGGGCCGGCGGCCGCTTCGGGATCGCCGGTGCGCAGCATCAGGTCGGCCCAGTCGATCAGGCGCCGCGTCGAGAACGCGCTGGCCAGATCCTCGCGGACGAACGCGGCGCGGCAGTCCGCCGCGATCGCCGCGAGCGTGCCGGCCATCGCCTCGGTCATGGCCGCGCCGAACGTGCGCTGCAGCACGCGCGCCTCGTCGGACGGCGGCAGGTAGTCGAGGCGGTACACGCGCCAGCGGTCGAGAAACGCCTCGTTCATCACGTTGGCGCCCTGGTACAGGTGGCGGAACTGCCCCATCGCGCCCGCCGCGTTGGCGGTCGCGAACAGCCGGAACGACGGATGCGGGACGACGATCTCGTTGCCTTTCTCCTTGAGCAGCAGGCGTCCGGCCGGTTCGAGCACGGCGGTGAGCACCGCGAGGATGGCCGGTTCCGCGAAGTCGATCTCGTCGACGATGAGCCACAGCCCTTCGCGCATCGCGGTCGGCAGCACGCCGTCGACCCAGCGGGTCTCGCCGCCCTTGACGGTCCAGAACCCGACGAAGTCGCCGACCGTCGTCTGCCCGTTCATGTTCGAGCGCAGCACGCCGTGGCCGGCCAGCGCGGCGGCCTGCTCGATCAGGCTCGTCTTGCCGGTGCCGGTGTGGCCGATCAACAGGATGCGCCGGTTCTCGACGATGTCTTCCAGCACGTCCGTCGCGCGCGCGGTGAACAGGTAGGCGGGGTTCCGGGGCGGCACGAGCGGCCCGCCCGGGCCGCGCGGCATCGGCACGCCGCCCACCTGCACGACGTGCGCCGCATCGCCGGTGGCCGCCGGCCGCGATGCATGCGCGTGTCGGAGGTCCTGCATGAACCGGTCGCGATGCGCGGGGGCCGCATGGTCGCCCGTTTCGCGCCGGACGAAACCTTCCTGGATCCACTTGTGCAGCTTCGCATCGAGGTTGTCCGCGTCGACGACCGTATCGACCGACGTGCTGCCGTCGGGACGATGATGCTGGATGCGGTACATGTGCGCGCGTTCGGAGCGGCTGACGATCCATTGCCCGGCGGACGGGTCCGCCAGTTGCCGATAGACGCCGAGTACCGACGGGGCGGAGGGAGTGGGGTCAGCGGGTGCGTTCATGGTGGCGAGCGAGAGTGGGCGGCCGGCGCTTCATGCCTTCGATGCGTCGCGACGATTGTATATTTTTGGCGCGAAGGGCGACATTCGCGCGAGAATCGTTTCGTTTCGTTTCGTTTCGTTTCGATGCGGCGCGTCGGCCTGCCTTCATCACGTGACGGCCAGGTGTAATGCGCCGCAGCATGATATTTCGGCACCCTCGCCACGGAATCGAACCGCTTTTACTGTGCCGATCCGTCTGCAACGCCGCGACGTGTTGCAGTCCGTCGGCAACCTCCATGCGCGTCATCGTCGCTCGACCCCTCGCCTGACGCCGACCTCCGGGGCGTACGACGAAGCCCACCCGTCACGTTGGATCGTGGGCCGTCACGCCTTGATCAACGGGGTGGATTTTCAGTACCGTAGCAGGCTTGATCGCCAGGCTCCCATCGCGCCTCCCCGGGTAGCCCGGCGTGACATCCAACCATGCGCCGGTCGTCGATGCCGGCGAAGGAGTGTTGAACGTGACGGTGACAGGAACGGACGAGCGGGTGATCCGACGTGCCAGCGCGCTGGATGCGCCGGCCGTGCTGGAGATCTTCGATGAAGTGATTGCGTGGTTCGTCGACATCGGCAACGACGGGCAATGGGGCCGCGAGCCCTGGTCGACGCAACCGAAGCGGATTGCGCTCGTGACGGAAGCCTGTGCGCTGCCCGACGCGTGGGTGGCGGAATCGCCCGACGGCCGCATCCTGGGCGCCTTGATCCTGGGCGAATCGATGCCCTACGTGCCGCCCGCGACCGAGCCGGAAATCTACGTGAGAGTGCTGGTCGCGTCGCGCGACGCGCGGGCGCGCGGTGTCGGCCGGCGGCTCATGGCCTTTGCGGATGAGCGCGCCCGGGCTGCCGGGGTGCAGCGCTTGCGGGTGGATTGTTATGGGGGCGGGACCGGCGCGCTGGTGCGCTTCTACGAGTCCTGCGGGTATGAGCGGCTGTCGACCTTCGACGTGGACGGGTGGCCGGGGCAGTTGTTGGGGCGCACGGTGTGACGATGCCGCTCAGCCGGTCAGGCCGGCACGGCGCCTGTCGAGTCGGGCGCTTGTGCCGGCTGTTCCGTCAGCCGGAAACGGCCGGCGGTGCGACAGACGCCCGGTGGGCCGACGAGCCGGGATGCGCGGGCGTCTCGTGCACATCGTGCGCAACCGGCAGCGCAACCCGCACATAAAGAAACGCACGCCGCTCGCGGTCGGGCAACACCTGCGGCCCGTAGCTGATCGTGACCGTGCCGTCGCGGATCTCGCCCGCCTGCGCGAAACGCCATGCGCCGGGGTCGCTGTCGAGCAGGAATTCGGCGCGCGCATACGCGAGCGGTTCGAACCGCTCGGGAATCGCGACCGGGCGCCCGTCGAGCTTGTCGAGCAACGCTTCGGCCACGTCGAAGCCGTAGCCGTCGCGCACGATGTCGCAGATGAAGCTGCCGGCGATGCGCGGATTCAGTTCGATCACGTGCGGCACGCCGTCGTGCACGATGCAGTCGAGATGCACAGGCCCCCATGTCAGCCCGGCGGCCGCCGTTGCGCGCGTACCGACATCGATCAGCGCGCGCAGCGTCGGCGTGTCGAGATCGAGTTCGGACGTATAGCCGCGTTCGAGAAAGCCGGCGCCATGCCGCTTCAGCTTGCGCATCGCGCCGACATAGCGCCCGTCGAAATACTCGACGCAGTATTCGCTGCCGCCCAGGAATTCCTCGATCACGATGCGCTCGGTCGCAAGCGCCTGTGTATCGGCTCGAGCGGCGGCTCGAGCGGCGGCGAGCGCGTCGAGTTGAGCGCGCACGTCGGCGATGTCCTCGCAGCGCCGCACGCCGTCGCTCGCCGAGCCTTCCGACGGCTTGACGACGACCGGGAAACGCAGCGGAGCGGCCGCGGCTGCGAGTGCCGCCGGCGCGGCCAGCGTGCCCGTGACGAATTGCGCGGCCGGGATGCCGTGCGCGGCGAGCAGTGCCTTCTGGTTCGACTTCGACACCGCGTGCGCGACGTGGCGCGCATCGGGGCCGGGCAGGCCGAGCGCGTAGGCGACCGATGCGGCGGTGCGCGCATAGGTGTCGTGCGCGGTCGTCACGCGCAGCGTGTCGATCTCGTCCGGATAGCGCGCGCGCAGCCAGCCGGCGAGCAGCGCGGCATCGGGTTCGAGATGGATCGTCTCGACGCCGTCCGGAAAGACGCCGTCCAGACTGTGACCGGGCGCGGTAATGACGGTCACGGCCGCCTGGCGGGCGAGCGCGCCGCGCACGAGCGCGAGGCTGCTGCCGGTGGCGCGTGCGCCGATCACGATGAGTCGCTTCATGCTGGATCCTTGATCGGTGAAGAAGGGGGCATTGCGTGCCGGTCAACGTGCGCGCCGGCGCAGGCGCTGTGCCTCGAGGCGCGGCAGCAGATGCTGGACGACGCGCGGGAGCGTGTAGATCGGCAGCTGTGCGCACGTGAACACGAGCGCCATGGTGGGCGTCGCGGCGAGCCCGAGTGCGGCCCACATCAGGCCGACGTTGCGATTGGCGACGATCAGCGCGACATTGAGCCGTGTGCGGACGTCGCCGGGAGTGAGCCCGTACGCGATGATCTGGAAGCCCGCGTTGACGGCGAACGCGAGTGCGATCGCCGTCAACGCGCGGTGCGGCGCGTCGATGATCGATTGCTGCATGCCGGCCATTGTGCCGAGCGCGAACACCAGCAGCGCGGCGACGACGGTCGCATCGACCGGCGTCGCATAGCGGTCGAGCCGGGACCCCGCGAACCGCCGCACGAGCAGCGCAACGCCCTCGGCGCTGCCGATCAGCAGCGCGAGCCGCAACGCGAGATTCAACGGCGAGATCGACACGGCCGCATCGTGGCTGAACCAGGCCGTCAGCAGCGGCGCGGTGAGCGGGACGAACACCATCGACGCGAGGGTCGCGACGAGCGCGACGCTGGCGTCGAGCGACAGCATCCGCGCGATCGTCGACGTGCCGCTCGACGGCGGCGCGCAGTACGCGATCACGAGCGCGACCACCCAGTCGTACGGCATGCCGGCGAGCCGCGCGGCGATGCCGAGTGCGACCGGGCACAGGATCATCGTCGCGGCGGGCAGCAGCAGCGACACGGCCGGCCGCCGCGCGACCGCGCGCACGGCGCTCGGCTCGACGCGCAGCAGCGTGCCGAGCACGAACAGGAACACGGTGACGGGCATCAGCGGCTGC
>NZ_QOBB01000110.1:0-23131 GCF_024704855.1 Burkholderia sp. HAN2018
AGGCGCCCTGCCAGCGGCGTCACGACCACCGCCACCAGGAACACCGCATAGATCGCGCCGATCCCGACCGTGCCGAAGCCGAACGGCGCGCGGGCCAGGCGCAGGCCGACGAACGTGAACGTCGCGACCTGCGACGCGAGCACGCACGCGCCGATCGCGAACGACGCGAGCAGCGGGCCGCGCGTGACGATGCGCCAGGCCGGCCCCGCACCGGCCTCCGTGTCGGGTTCGACGCGACGCGCGATCGCGCCGGACGCCGGCAGGCTCGCGTAGATCGCGACGCCCGTGACGAGACACAGCGCCGCGACGACGTCGAGCGCATGCCGCCAGCCCCACATCGACGTCATCAGGTTGGTCGCGAAGCGGCCGGCGAAACCGCCGAGCGTCGTGCCGGCGACGAACAGCGCGCTGATCTCGGCCGACGTGCCGCGATCGAAGCGCTCGGCGATGTACGCGATCGACAGCGCGAAGACGAACGGCATCACCAGGCCGGCGGCAAAGCGCGCGCCGAGAAACGACGCGAAACCTGCCGCATGCGCGGACCACACGACCGGCAGCGCGACGGCCATCGCCGCCAGCGAGATCGCGATGCGCCGCTCGATGCGCGCGGCCAGCACGCCGACGAACGGCGCGATAATGGCGACGGCCGTCGTGGTGGCGCTCACGCCCTGCCCCGCGCGCTCCGCGCTGACGCCGAAGGTGGCCGCGAGTTCGTGCAGGATGCCCTGCGTCGAATACAGATTGAGAAACGCGGCGAAGCCGCAGAGAAAGAACGCGATGCGCGTGGTCCTGTCGTTCATCGGAGCTGCCTGGTCGTCGATGCCGACAGTCTGACGAGCGCGCCGTGCGCACGCCAATACCGTTTTCATCGCGATTGATACCGGAACGACAACAATGCTCGACCTGCGCCGCCTCCGCTATTTCGTGGTCGTCGCCGACGAACTGCACTTCGGCCGCGCGGCATTGCGCCTGCGCGTCGCGCAGCCGCCGCTCACGCGCCATATCGCCGCGCTGGAAAGCGAGCTCGGCGTGCGGCTGTTCGAGCGTTCGACGCGTGCGGTGCGGCTGACGCCGGCAGGTGCCGCGTTTCTCGAACAGGCGCGCAACGTCGTCAGCGCGGCCGCCGAGGCCGAGGCGAGCGCGCGCAAGCTCGCGCAAGGCATCGCCGGACGAATCGTGATCGGCTATGCGAGTGCCATTCCGATGTCCGACACATTCCCGGACGTCATCCGCGCCGCGAGCCGCACGATGCCCGACGTCGAATTCGCGTTCCGCGAGGCGGCGACCGCCAGCCAGCACCGGCAGATCGCGGACGGCACGATGGACATCGGCTTCGGCTGGGCATGGGGCGACGCGCCTGGCGTGCCGGTGGCGTCGCTCGTCGTGTCGCGTGAACCGCTCGTGGCCGCCGTGCCGGCCGGGAATCCGCTCGCGGGCCGCGCGAGCGTCGACGTCGCGGCGCTGGCGAGCGAAACCTTCGTGACATTTCCGCCGGGTTACGGCTCGGCACTGGCCGCGGCACTGGACGACCTGTGCGCACAGGCCGGATTCGCGCCGCGCATCGGTGCGACCGCGGCACAGATCACGACGCTCGTGTCGCTGGTGGCCGCCGAACGCGGCATCGCGATCGTGCCGGGCTTCACGGCGACGCTGCAGCGTCCGGGTGTCGTGTACGTGCCGCTCGCCGGCGCGCGCGCGGTCGAGCAGATCATGTCGTGGGGCGAGCCGTTTGCGTCGGCGTGCGTCGAACGCTTCGTCGCACTCGCGCGCTCGCTTGTGCAGCCCGCATCGGCTTGATGCGAGTCAAGCGATCCGGATCGACCTTCCCCGTGGTTTCCGCGTTCCGGCCGCGCGACACCCTCTTCCGTACCGATCACGTTCGCCGGAACGGTTGATCGCCCTCACCGAATGCCGCGGGTATCGCCGGAATGACGCGCGCCGCACTGCCGCCGCGACGCGCGTCCCGAATGCCGGCGCGCTCGCCTGCGAAATCGATGAGGGCTGCTCGCTACCTCACTGCACCACGATGGTGTAAACCGCTCGCGCGTCAGCCAGTCCTCCGTCATTCGTGGCCGTGACGGTAAACGTGTACCGCCCGGTCTTCCTCGGCGTACCGATAATCCCGCCCGTATCCTGATTGAACTGGAGGCCAGGGGGCAAACCCCCGTTGGTCACCGTGAAGCGGACGGTCGCAGGCGTATTCGTCGTGATTTTCGCTCCGTAGAGCGTGCCTTGAGTGGCGACCGGCAGGACGGCGGGGCCCAGTTGCGGTGTGGGTGCCGATACGGTCTGCGGAGCGCCGATCGGGACGCCGTCGGCATTCACCTGCTGCAACGACCAGCTTTGCCCGGGGGTGACGGCGCTCAGGGTCCACGAGGTCGTCTGGTCGCGAAGCGCGGCCCTCTGCTTTTCGGTGAACGCGCCGAGATTCCTGGCGGTTTCCCACTGCTTGATCTTGTCGAGGATATCCGGCGTCGACTCTGCCGAGAGCAGGAATGCCACCGTGCTCTGGAAGCCAATGCCGGCGTTGAGCGCCGCGCCGCGTGCGAGCCTGGTTTCGATCATGGTCAACGAGACGCCCGTGATATCGAACCATCCAAGCATGCCCGGCAGGTAGTTGGCCTGGTAGAAGGCGTTGTCGCGGTACAGCTGATCCACGTCCGGGTTGGACCAGCTCGCGCGGGTCAGCGTGTCCCATGCGTTCGAGGTCATCCGGCTCGTCTCGCTGATGTATCCGTCGTGCCCGGTCTGGGCGGCGTAGGTGCCGTTGATCAACCGGGCAATGCCGAAGCTGCCCCAGCCGGTATCACTGGCGGATTCCACCCCGTCGAAGGAGTGGGACCGGATGCCGACGTTGTTCCTGATGGCGCCCAGCCGGGTGGCGATCTCGTCGATGATGCCGAGGCCGCCGATGGCCCCGCCGTACGAATTCACGATCACCCTCGCAACGGGCGTGCCACGCGCGGCTTCGGCCGGGACGGAGCCCCACTGGCCTCGGGTCAGTCCACTGACTTGCCATTCGGTGACGCCCCTTTGGACCGCGTTGAACGAGATGAACTCGTTGCCGATACGCAGCATCTGCTCGTTGATCCCGTCCCGCACCGGCGCGAATCCGCTCAAGTAGAGCATCGTGCTCGTCATGCTCAACTGCCGGGACAAGGCGGCTTGACCGCCCAAGGCCAGACGAGGATCCGCGGGCGGCGAAACGTACGGATCGATGGAGGTGGGCTGGCCGACGCTGATGAAGTCCGACATGGTATGGACGCCGACGCGGACGCCGTACTCCTTTGCCGTTTCCACCAGCTTTTCGGCTCCGCTGTCGCTGTCGCCGAAGGTGAAGTCGAACTGATAATGCCCGGTGTATTTCCACGGGCCGCGAAAATTCCGTGGCGAGTAGATGTAGTTGATTCCCGCGCTGCTGGCGAATCGGGCTGCCTTGCCGACATTGCCGGTGTCGAGATCGTCCAGCACGAAAGACGACTGGCCGCTGGCCTGCGCCACTTTCTGCCACTGGCCGTTCTGGGTCGGATACGGGAGGTTTTCACCCGAGGCAATGAACGACAACAGGGTCGTCACGAGCTCCGGTGCGCTGCCGTACAGCGCAATCTTCGAACCGATGACCGAGCCTGCGCTGTCGAGCGGGCCGAGCGGGATCGGATAGCCATTGGGATTGAGCCGGTCGCGCCGGCGCGTATAGTCGAACGTGAAGGCGCGCAGCACGGCCCCCCACGACGTCTTCGCCGCCGCGCACCACGGCTCCAGCGCCGCCACGTCCACGTTGTAAGGATTGGGGATGACGTCGCTTTCCCAGCCGTATTGCGGATATTCCTTGGGCCACGCGCCTTCGGTGCGGTCGTTGAGCGGCTTGAGGCCGATCGCGAATTCGTTGTCTCGCACCACGCCCGCGGCTTCGCCGACGGTCTGGTTGATCGCGACAGGCAACGGCCCCCACAGCAGCGTCTGAACGTCGGAAGCGGGATCGGTCGACACGCGGGTGACTTCAAAGGTGGCGTAGCCGTTTTTCTGTAGGACGCGGACATCGACCTCGAATGCGAGGCCGGCATCATTCACGAAGGACAGCGTGTTGTCGGCGGACGACCATCGGACGCCGGCGGGTTTCGCCAGTACGCCGTTGATCACGAGCCTGACGAGCGGGACGGATTTCCCGGGCGAGATGTAGTTGCGGCCGCTGCGCGAAT
Organism: Burkholderia sp. HAN2018; assembly: GCF_024704855.1. Classification (NCBI taxonomy): domain Bacteria; kingdom Pseudomonadati; phylum Pseudomonadota; class Betaproteobacteria; order Burkholderiales; family Burkholderiaceae; genus Burkholderia; species Burkholderia sp. HAN2018. The sequence goes on from NZ_QOBB01000110.1 coordinate 4,200, forward strand.
CGATGAGTTCGACGACAGCGCCGGTGGAGTCCAGGCCGAGCGTCAAGTAGCCGGCCGGAATGTGTAGAGTGCTTGTCATGTTTCGACTTTCCTGACGAAAATGGCGGGGCCGTGAGCGGCGCAGATGCACCCGTGCCCCCGTCCTTGGCGTGCCGCGAGCCAATGTTGGAATTCCGAATCGATCGACCCGACGGACAGATGGCGACAGTCGGCGGATACCCCGGACATTGGACGTAGCGGGTCTGCCCGACCGATTCGAGCGCTCCCGCCTGCCGTCGATGCCGGCATCTTTCATCGAAAGGCCAGCGTGCCGGCGCTTTCGAGCGCGATCCTTTGCGGCGCCGGGATCGCGGGATCTGCGCCGCGAGCCCTGGGTCCTGGGTCCAGCAACGCACCGTCACCGCCTCGACCGCCCTCGCCTGCGCAAACAACCTGCGCGGAGCATGCGGCGCGACAGGCGACGCCGATGGCGGCCAGCCGCAGTGAATGGCTGCGGCTGGCCGGCCGCCGGAACTGCCTCGTCAAACTTCCGGCGGTGAAGCCGGCGCAATTGGAAAGAGGCAGCGGCCGCGTGATTCCGGTTCGGGTTTTACTGGCTCGGCACTTCGGCGATATACGAAACGTAGAGGTTTTGCCCCCAGTCGCTGCCCGAGTAGTTGGGGAACACCCTGTCTTCGCGGGTGATGTTGACGTTGAATCCGGTCGTCGTGACCTTGGTCACCGTCACCGAGAACGTGTCCGGATAACTGGATGCGTCGTTGGGGTCCTGGAGGGCCGTCACGACCACGATGGGAGCGGTCGAAAACGTGCCCGGAAACGTGATTTGGGCATTGAAAGGCGGGTTGATCCAGGAATCCTGATTGCCGCCTTGAACGCTTCCGACTGCCTGCTTTGCTACGATTCTTTCCAGCATGTTGAGCTCCTGATGGTTGGAACGACGTGACGTCGTGAGTGAGCCTCGCGCGAAAGCACTTCGCTCGCAGACAACGTTATGCCGCGCATGCGTCGAAAGCGATTACACGTGATTACATGATTGAGGCGGCCATCAAGGGGCGTCGGAAGCGTCGATTTCATGTCGAAATCGACGGCAATTTTGTCCCGCTCCGCGCCCGATGCATGACGGAACGATGTCGAATCGGCAAGATCGTTACGTATCGAGAATCAAATAACAAAAAGAACAACTAAGCATTCACTATTCGACGCGAATCCTCCAAGATGGGCACGCCGCCGGCCGGGCATGCCCGGTCGCCCGACCGGCGGCGATACGCGGGCCAGCGTATCCCTCTTCCACTTGGAGAACACAATGCACAACAATGTGTTGCCGCGTTTCATCCCGCGCGCGCTTGCCGCGGGTTGCCTGCTCGCCGTGGCGAGCGTGTCCCAGGGCGCCGGCGTCTATGCGCCCTACGTCGACGTGACGCTCTATCCGACGCCGCTCGTCGACCAGATCGGCGTCCGGCAAGGCATCCAGCAGTTCACGCTCGCGTTCGTGGTCGCGGGCAACGGGTGTACTCCGTCGTGGGGCGGCGTGCAGCCGATCGGCAACGGCGCGAGCGGCGGCCTGCTGACCGCGCTGTCGACGTCGATCGCGAGCTATCGCGCGAAAGGCGGCGAAGTCGCCGTGTCGTTCGGCGGCGCGAACGGCACGCCGCTGATGCAGGCATGCTCGACGGTTCCCGCGCTGGCGGGCGCGTACCAGACCGTGATCGATACGTACGGCCTCACGCACATCGACTTCGACATCGAGGGCGCGTCGCAGCTGGACACGGCCGCGGTCGCGCGCAACTTCCAGGCCGTCGCCCAGCTGCAGGCGAGTTACGCGGCGAAAGGCAAGCCGCTGCACGTCACGCTGACGCTGCCGACGATGCCGACCGGGCTCACGCAGGACGGCCTGAACGTCGTCAACGCGGCGATCTCGAACAAGGCCGTGTTCGATGCGGTGAACGTGATGGCGATGGACTACGGCCCCGCGAACATCGACATGGGGGCGGCCGCGATCAGCGCCGCGCAGGCGCTGTACGCGCAACTCGATACGGCCTTCAAGTCGGCCGGCCAGCCGAAGACCCATGCCCAGCTCTGGCAGATGGTCGGCGTCACGCCGATGATCGGCGTGAACGACGTGCAGGGCGAAACCTTCACGCTCGCGAATGCGCAGAGCGTGCTGAACGCGGCGGTCGCCAACGGCTACGGCTTCTTCGGCAACTGGTCGGTCGGCCGTGACCAGGCGTGCCCGTCCGGCGGCACGTATGCGTCGCCGACCTGTTCGGGCGTCGCGCAGCAGCCGTACGCGTTCGCGACGATCTTCAGGCAGCTCGACGGCAAGTGGGGCGCGGGCGTCACGCAGGATCCGAACTACGGCGGCGGCTCGGACGGCGGCACGCCGCAACCGGGCGCGCCCTGGGCGGCCGGCCAGGTCTATACGGCCGGCGCGACCGTCACCTACCAGGGCACGACGTATCAGGCGCAATGGTGGACGCAGGGCGACGTGCCCGGCCAGGCCGCCGTGTGGAAACCGGTCGGCGGCGGCACGGCCACGTGGTCGGCGACCACCGCGTATTCAGGCGGCACCTGCGTGATGTACCAGGGCGCGAAATACTGCGCGAAATGGTGGACGCAAGGCGACAACCCGAGTGCGGGCGGTGTGTGGGTGAAATCGTGATGCCGCGGATCGGCCGTCGCTAGGCCCGCACGCGTATCGGGGGCCGTTCACGGCGATCGCGGCCCGATCGCCGGCGGACGGCCCGCTTCGCTTGCCTACCCTCCTCCAGTACGCCCGCCGTCAGCCGCGCGCGTGCTCGGCGAGCAGCCTGGCCTTCGCGTCGACGAGCAGCGCCGCATGCGTATCGCGATGCTGGCGGATCCGCTCGGACGGCCCGACCACCGACAACCCGTACCAGTCGCCGTCGAGCGTCAGCGCGACCGCGATCGCCGACAGCTCGGGCGCACTCTCGCCGAAGTTCTCGGCCCAGCCGAGTTCGCGAAACCGGGCGGTTTGCGCGACGAGCGCGGGCAGATCCGCCACCGTCGCGTCGGTGAAGCGCTCGAACGGCAACTGCGCGCCGAGCGCCTGCTGCGCGTCGCCGGCCAGTTCCGCGAAGATCGCCTTGCCGATCGAGTTCGCATGCAGCGGGCGCAGTTCGCCCGGCTCGCGCGTATAACGGATCGCCTGCTCCGATTCGACGACGTCGAGGTAGGTGACCGACACGCCCTGGATCTTGCCGAGCACGGCCGTCTCGCGGCTCGCGTCGCGCAGCGCGACGAGATGCGGATGGACGATGTCGACGACCGGGTCGGTCGCGTCGATCGCCGCGGCGATCGTCTGCAGGCGGCGCGTCGGGTAGTAGCCGCCGCGCCTGCGCACTTCGTACAGGTAGCCGCGGCTCACGAGCGTGCGCGCCATCGCGAGGCAGCTCGACGCCGGCACATTGAGCAGGCGCGCGAGTTCGGTGAGCGGCAGCGGCCGCCGTTCGGCGGCGAACAGCTCGAACAGGTCGAGCGTGCGGGCAACGAGTTTGACGTCCATGACGAGCGCTTGAATCGGAACGGGAAACCGCGCGCCGGGCCGGCCGCCGGGTCGGTACGGTCAGTACGACTTCGGCAGCCCGAGCACCTTCTCCGCGATGTAGCACAGGATCAGTTGCGGACTCACGGGCGCGAGCCTCGGAATCATACACTCGCGCAGGTAGCGTTCGACATGGTATTCCTTCGCGTAGCCCATCCCGCCGTGCGTCGCGACCGCCGTCTGGCACGCCTGGAACGCGGCTTCCGCGCCGAGGTATTTCGCGGCGTTCGCTTCCGCGCCGCACGGCTGCCCCGCGTCGTAGCGCGTCGCGGCCTTCATCACCATCAGCCACGCGGCCTCGAGCTGCATCCACGCCTGCGCGAGCGGATGCTGGATCGACTGGTTCTGCCCGATCGGCCGGCCGAACACGACGCGCTCGCACGCATACTGCGTCGCGCGGCGCAGCGCGGCCTGCCCGAGCCCGATCGCCTCCGCCGCGATCAGGATGCGCTCCGGATTCAGCCCGTGCAGCAGATAGCGGAAGCCGTCGCCTTCGTTGCCGATCAGGTCGCCTTCCGGCACGCGCAGGTTGTCGATGAACAGCATGTTCGAATCGACCGCCTTGCGGCCCATCTTCTCGATCTCGCGCACTTCGACGCGCGACCGGTCGAGATCGGTGTAGAACAGGCTCAGCCCGTCGGTCGGCTTCGCGACCCGGTCGAGCGGCGTCGTGCGCGCGATGATCAGCATCTTGTTCGCCACCTGCGCGGTCGAGATCCAGATCTTGCGCCCGCTCAGCACGTAGTGGTCGCCGTCGCGGCGGGCCTGCGTGCTCAAGTGCGTGGTGTCGAGGCCCGCATCGGGTTCCGTCACCGCGAAGCACGCCTTGTCGCGCCCGGCGATCAGCGGCGGCAGGAAACGCGCCTTCTGTGCGTCGTTGCCGAACACCTGCACCGGGTTCAGCCCGAAGATGTTCATGTGGACGGCCGACGCGCCCGACAGGCCGGCTCCCGATGCGCTGATCGTGCGCATCATCAGCGCGGCCTCGGTCATCCCGAGCCCGGCCCCGCCGTGCGCCGGGTCCATCGCGATGCCGAGCCAGCCGGCCTCGGCAAGCGCCGCGTGAAAGTCGGCGGGAAACCCGCCCGCGCGATCGCGTTCGAGCCAGTAGTCGTCGCCGAAGCGCGCACAGATTTTCTCGATCGCGCTTTCGATTGCGCGCTGGTCGTCGGTCAGGTCGAACTGCATGGATGGCTCTCCGGGAAAAGGCCGAGCGGCCGCGCCGCTCTGAAGAAAATGCCAGGCGACGCCAGGGGGTGCGCCCGGCGGAACGTTCCCTCGCGGGATCGCCCCGTCGGAGCGCCGGCACGACGCGGCAGGCCTGGGGCGCTCACAACGGAAACACGCCGACGATCACCGCGGCAAACACCATCAGCACCGTGGCGGCGAACAGGAACGGAATCGTGAATTTCTGATGCTCGGCGAGCTCGACGCCGGTCAGGCCGACGATCAGGAACGTCGCGGGCGTGAGCGGGCTCACCGGGAACCCCGTCGTCATCTGGCCGAGCAGCGCGGCCTGCGCCATCTGGATCGGCGGCACGCCGAGCAGCTTCGCGCTTTCCGCGAGCACCGGCAGCACGCCGAAGTAGAACGAATCGGGATCGAACAGCAGGCTGAGCGGCATCGACAGCAGCCCGAGCACGAACGGCATGTGGCGCGCATGCTCGACCGGCACGTGCGCGACCACCACGTCCGCCATCGCCTTCAGCATCCCGGTGCCGGACATGATGCCGGTGAACGCGCCGGCCGCGAGCAGCACGCTCGCCATCATCAGCGCGGCCTTCGCATGCGCGTCGATCCGCTCGCGCTGGGCCTGCACGTCCGGGTAGTTGATCACGAGCGCGGCGACCGTGCCGAGCATGAACATCACCATCGGGTCGACGATGCCCGACACGAGCGTGACGAGTACCACGAGCGTCAGCGCGAGATTGATCCGGAAGCGTTCCGGCCGGCGTAACGCGCGCTCGGCATCGGTCAGCGCACGCGGCGCGATCTCGAGCGGCGCCGCGCCGGCACGATCGAGCCCGAGGCGTTTCGCCTCGCGCACGCCGAGCACGTACGCGGTGCCGAACACGAACACGAGCCCGACGGTCTGCACCGGAATCATCGGCATGAAGATCGCGGAACCGGGAATGTGCAGCGCCGCCGACGCCCGCAGCATCGGCCCGACCCACGGCAGGAAATTGACGCCGGCCGCCATCGACGCGACGCACGCGAGGATGCGCCGATCCATTCCGAGCCGCGTATAGAGCGGCATCATCGCGGGCAGCGTGACGAGAAACGTGACGGCGCCGGAGCCGTCGAGGTGAATCAGCAGCGCGAGCAGCGCCGAGCCCATCACGATGCGCGGCGGATGGCAGCCGATCACGCGCAGCACGCCCGCGATGATCGGGTCGAGCATCCCGGCGTCGGTGAGGATACCGAAAAAAAGAATCGCAAAAACGAACATCCCGGCGATCGGGCCGATGTTCTGTACGCCGTGCACGATGAACTTGCCGGTCGCGAGCCCGAAACCGGCCGCGAGCGACGCGGCCACCGGCACGACGATCAGCGCGACGAGCGGCGACAGCCGCTTCGTGATGATCAGGCCGAACAGCGCGACGATGGCGATCGCGCCGATCCATGCAAGCATGATGCGTCTCCTCTTCAGCCGGTGTGCCCGTGGGTGGGCCGGCGTGGGGTTCGAATGGTCGTGCGGTACAGCGCCGCCGGTCGCGCGGTACGCGTCGGCGGCCGCGATGCCGGTCAGTTCCGGCGCGGGGCGTTATCGCGGTCGTTATCGCGTTCGGTAGCGCAGCCGGTCGTGCCGGCGTCGGCGAATACCTGCGCCGCGTGTTCGTTCAGCGCGGGCGGCGGCCGCCGGTACGTGGCCGGCGTGCGGCCGAGCTTGATCGGCGACGCGATGCCGCGATGCCGGCCCAGCTCGACCTTCATCTCCCGATGCGCGACATGCGGATGATCGAGCGCCGCATCGAGCCCGAGCACCGGCGCGCACGGCACGCCGCGGCGCATCAGCTGCTCGGCGAGCGCCGCGCCGTCGTGCGCGGCCAGCGCCGTTTCGAGCAACGTGCGCAGCACGGCGCGGTTCGCGCTGCGCGCGCGGTTGTCCGCGAAACGCGGATCGCCGGGCCAGTCGCGCGTGCCGAGCACGTCGCACAGTGCCGCGAACTGCCCGTTGTTGCCGACCGCGAGAAAGATGTCGACGCTCGCCGTCGGAAAGCTGTCGTACGGCGTGATGTTCGGATGCGCGTTGCCGGTGCGCACGGGCGCGTTGCCCGAATGGAAGAAGTTCGGCGTGTGCGGATGCAGGATCGACAGCGCGCAATCGAACAGCGTCGCTTCGACGAACTGGCCGCGGCCGCTCGCGTCGCGCTCGCGCAGCGCCATCAGCACGCCGAGCGCCGCGTTCAGCCCGGTGACGAGATCGACGATCGGCACGCCGACCCGCAGCGGCGCGCCGCCCGCTTCGCCGTTGACACTCATCAGCCCCGCGAGCGCCTGCACGGCCGCGTCATAGCCGGGCAACCCGCCGAGCGGGCCGTCCGCACCGAAGCCCGACACGCGGCAATGGACGAGGCGCGGAAACCGCGCATGCAGTGCGTCGAAACCGAGCCCCCAGCGCTCCATCGTGCCGATCTTGAAGTTCTCGACGATGGCGTCCGCGTCGTCGAGCAGGCCGAGCAGCCGCTCGCGGTCGGCCGGTTGCGTCAGGTCGAGCGCGATGCCGAGCTTGTTGCGGTTCACCCCGAGGAAGTACGACGCGGTATCGCCGTCGAACGGAGGCCCCCACGTGCGTGTTTCGTCGCCGGACGGCGGTTCGACCTTGATCACCTCCGCGCCGTGGTCGGCAAGGATCTGCGTGGCGTACGGGCCGCCCAGCACCCGCGACAGATCGATGATGCGCAATCCCGCCAGCGCGCCCTGCTGCTCGTGTTTCGCCATGCGTCCCGCTCCTGGTTCCGGTTGATCGGACTGCCGGTTCCGGCAGGTCAGGCGCCTGCGACGCGACCGTCCGGATTCGACGAATAATTCTTGTATGTGAATTTATATTCACACTGGGGAATTATGTTGTCAACCCCGGCGGTACCCTGAGACCGTGCGGAAGACGTCGCCGTGCGCAAGTGGGGACGACACCGAACACGGGCCGGTTGCGATGGCGCCCCGCCTTTCGCTAAGCTGGCGGGAAATCTCTATCTCGAAAAATTCAGGCGGACTATTCATGAAACGGATGCTGCTGGCGGCCTTCGTGCTGGCGTCGACGCTGGGTGTCGGACATGCGCAGACCCAGACGTACCACTTCGGCGAGGGGCAAACGCAGATGCCCGGGGGAGCACCGCACGCCACGGCACCGACCGCACGGCACGCGAACCCGCCGCCTCACCATCGGCGTGCCGTTCACAAGCGCCGCCATCCGCGCCACGTGAAGCCGACGCGCAGCGGGATCTATAAGCACACGTGACCCGGCGCCCGTTGCGCGACGCCGTGCACGGAACTGTCATGAACGACCGGTAGGATCGCTGCGGCTGCCTGCAAGCCGTCGCGGCCGCGGCCGGGCAACGCGCCGCCGACGCGCACTTTCTCCACGATTCAGCACCTGTTTTGCCGAACATGAGTACCGGGCCGGACACCCTCGCCGTCATCAAGGAACGCGCCACGATCGTGTGCCGCCAGCACGGCAGCGTGCTGCTGGTCGCTCGCACCGCGTCGCGCTGGTCGCTGCCGGGCGGCACGATCCGGCGCGGCGAGACGCCGCTCGACGCCGCACTGCGGGAGCTCGCCGAGGAAACACGGCTGGAGGGGCTCGCGCTCGACTACGCGGTGCAGTTCGGCGGGCTGACGAAGCTCCACCACGTGTTCGTGGCCGACGTGCCGGCGCACCTGACGCCGCGCGCGAGCAACGAGATCGCCCGCTGCAAGTGGTTCACCGTCGACCGGCTCGACACGCTCCGGGCGAGCGTGCCGACGCTCAAGATCATCGAGTTGCTGCGGCTCGACTGTTTTTCGGCGATCGCGAACGGCCGGCTGCGCTGACGTCGATCCCGCCCGCGCCCGTCACGTGCGCAGGAACGGGCCGGCCTTGCGTTCGAGCAGCATGACGAGTTCTGGCTGCATGTACGTGTAGCGATCGGGAATGTCGAGGCAGACGACCTTCTTGTGCCGCAGATGCGTACCGAATTGCGCGGCCAGCCTGGTCTTGTGCGCGCGCTCCATCACGAACACGACGTCGGCCCAGTCGAGCTGCTCGGCGCACACGTGCGTGTCCGCGTCGGGCGCGAGGCCCGCCGAGTCGGTTTCGACACCCGGCCATGCGGCGAATACCGCTTCGGCCGTCGGGCTGCGCAGCCGGTTGCGGCTGCAGATGAAGAGTGCCCGTGTCATGTCGCTGCGAGGTTCAACCTTGCGGAATCGTGCCCGGCCGGACGTACGCGAGCATGTGCGACACGTAGTCGGCCTTGCCGAGTTCGACGCCATGGTGGCGCAGGATAGCGTAAGCGGTGATCGCGTGGAAATTGAACTGCGGCAGTGCCCAGTCGCGCGCGTACTGTTCGCCCGTCATGTCGAATGCGACTCCGTTCGGCAACTCGAGCGCGATCGGCAGCGCGCCGCCGCCGTCGAGCGCGTCCGGCGCGAGTTCGCCGAGAAATGCGAGCGTGCCGGCGATGATCGCCTGCGCATCGGCGAGCGAGCCGGGCTGCGCATCCGCATTCCATCCCGCCTCGCGCAAGGCCAGCAGTGCAGCCGGCAACGGTTCCCCACGCAGCCGGTGGATGGGCTCCATGGCCTGGAAGCACGAGAAGCGCACCTGCGCCGCGAGCGGATACATGTCGGGCGCCAGCTTCAACGTCATCGCCGCGTCGGGCGCGTCGCCCGCGGCCTGCCGGTGCGCAGCGGCCTTGTCGAGCCACGCGGTCTGTGCGCGCAGCATGTGGGTGAAGGTCGGAACGAGAAGTTGGGTCGGTGTCACGCGTGCGCTCCTGGGTTGGGTTGTCGTTTGCGCCACGATAGCAGCGTCGGTGCAAACGTGCATCCCGGCCCGGGTGACGAACGCGATTCGATGCGGATTCAACGGTGCGGCATGGCGACGCATGGCGTGCGGGTGTTCCCCCGCCGCGGGACGATCACGACGCGCGGCCGTTGTCCCCGGCCTCAAGGCTTGCCGTGCCGGGCCAGGAACCGGTCGAGCTGCGATGCAAACGTCTTGCCGTCGCGCGCGCTGAACGGCGCCGGCCCGCCCGTGTCGATCCCGGCGCTGCGCAACTGGTCCATCATCGCGCGCGTCGACAGGCGTTCCTCGATGTTCTCGCGGCTGAACCAGTTGCCGCGCGGGTCGAGCGCATGCGCGCCCTTGTCGAGGACGGCGGCGGCCAGCGGGATGTCGGCGGTGATCACGAGGTCGCCGGCTTCCGCCAGCTCGACGATCCGCGCATCGGCGACGTCGAAGCCGGCCGGCACCTGCACCGCCTTGATGAACGGCGACGGCGGTGTGCGCAGGAACTGGTTCGCGACCAGCGTCACGCTGATTTCGGCACGACGCGCGGCGCGAAACAGCATGTCCTTGATGACGGCGGGACACGCGTCGGCATCGACCAGTACTTGCATGGCGGTTTTTTCCAGTGGGCAGAAGCAGAAGCGGCGATCATAGCGCACCGCGGCCGGCGATCAGCCGGTGCGGCCGGTGCACAGCGCGTCGGCCGTCACCCATTGCGCGCCCCACGCAGCGGCCAGCCGCTCGCCCTGCCCGATCCGCACGGCCGCATCGTCGAAGTCGACGAACACGACGTGATCGGCCGCCGCGGGTTTGGCCGGCATCTCGCGCGTGCGTCCGTCGGACAGCACCCACAGCCAGCGCTGCTTGTCCGGATCGCGCCGCGCCGCGCGCGCGAGCAACTGCGCGGCGGCCGCGACGCCGTCCGCGAGCGGCGTACCGCCGCCACCGTCGACCGGTTCGAGCCAGCGCGCATTCCACCAGCGCGGCACGGCCGGGCCGAAGCGCCGCGCGGCGCCGTCGCCGCCGAAACAGACCAGCGCGGTTTCGACCCGATCGCGCGCGGCTTGGTCGAAATACGCGACGATCAGCCCCTTCGCCAGTGCGAGCCGCTCGTGCGACAGCATCGACGCCGAACAGTCGAGCACGAAGCAATGCAGTGCATCCGGTGCGCCCGCCCGCTTGCGGAAGCGCAGATGGCCGCGATGCAACGGATCGCCGCGCTTCGCGGCGAACGTCGCCGGCCATGCGACGGCCGTGCCGGTGCGCGCCGTGCCCGGCACGCGGGCGGCTGCGCCTGGCTGCCATCGAGGACCGCGAACGGCGTTCGCGGCGGCGCCGGCTCGATGGCTCAGTGTTTTTTTAGCGGCAGCGGCACCACGCTTTTCACGTCGCGCAGCCCCGCCGGCTCGGGCCGCAGGTAGCCCCAGTCGCCCTGCGCGACCGCGGCGCCGTTCCCGCTTGCGGCCGGTTGATCGCCCGGCTGCTGGCGCGCATCCGGCGGCGAACGGTCGTCGCGTGCATGATCCGGCTGCGACGCGCCGGACGACGGCGGCGCACCGGCATGGCGCCGGTGCCGCAGCACGGCTTCGGCCACACGCGCCACATGCGACACCGTTACCGTATCGGCCTGCTCAAGTGCGGCGAGCGCGCGCGCCGCGCGCAACATCACGAGGTCGGCACGCAGCCCGTCGACGGCCGCGTCGATGCACAGCGCGCTGACGTGCGCATGCACCGCATCGCCGAAATCGAGTGTCGCCAGCCGTGCGCGCGCCGCGTGAATCCGTTCGCCGAGTGCGCGCTGCGCGGATGCGTGGCGCGCGCGGAACGCCTCCGGATCGAGATCGAAGGCAAGCCGCGCCTTCACGATCCGCTCGCGCTGCGCGGCGTCGAAGCAGTTCTCCAGTTCGACCATCAGGCCGAAGCGGTCGAGCAGTTGCGGACGCAGCTCGCCCTCCTCGGGATTCATCGTGCCGACGAGCACGAAGCGCGCGTCGTGCGCATGCGACACGCCATCGCGTTCGACGATGTTCACGCCGCTCGCGGCGACGTCGAGCAGCGTATCGACGAGCCCGTCGGCGAGCAGGTTCACCTCGTCGACATACAGCACGCCGAGATGCGCCCGCGCGAGCAGGCCCGGCCGGAAGCGCACGCCGTTTTCGGCGAGTGCATGCGCGAGGTCGAGCGTCCCCGTCACCTGCTCGTCGCTCGCCGACAGCGGCAGCGTGACGAACTGCCCTTCCGGCAACAACTCGGCGAGGCCGCGCGCGGCGGTCGATTTCGCGGTACCGCGCGGGCCGCTCACGAGCACGCCGCCGAGCGACGGGTCGATCGCGGCGAGCAGCAGCGCCTGCTGCAGCGCGTCCTGTGCGACGAGCGCCGCAAACGGAAAAACCGCGCGCGCGCGGTGCGTCGTCGGATCGGTCATCGCCGTCCCCCTTCCTGGAGTTGTTCGCTGTCGAGCCAGACCGTTTCGATCCGCTCGCGATAGTCGCCCGGCTGCTGCCACAGGCCGCGCTGCATCGCCTCGACGAAGCGTTCGCAGATGCCGTGCAGCGCCTTCGGATTGTGCCGTTCGAGGAACGCGCGGGTGGCGTCGTCGAACAGGTACGCGTCGGCGACGAGCGCGTACTGGTGGTCGGACAGCACGCGCGCGGTCGCGTCATAGCCGTACAGGTAGTCGACGGTCGCCGCCAGCTCGGCCGCACCCTTGTAACCATGGCGCTTCACGCCGTCGAGCCATTTCGGGTTGACGACGCGCGAACGGATCACGCGCGCGATTTCCTCGCGCAGCGTGCGCATCTTCGGCGCGACCGGGTTCGCGTGGTCGCCGTGGTAGATGCTCGGCTGCTGCCCGGACAGGTGCCGCACCGCCGCGGTCATCCCGCCCTGGAACTGGTAATAGTCGTTCGAATCGAGGATGTCGTGCTCGCGGCTGTCCTGGTTCTGCACGACCACGTCGATCGTTGCGAGCCGCTCGCCGAACACGTCGGCCGCGGCGTCGCCCGCGCTGTTCTGCGCATACGCATGGCCGCCCCACTGGCGGTACGCCTCCGCGAGATCGGCGTCGGTCTGCCAGCGGCGCTGGTCGATCAGGTCCTGCAGGCCCGCGCCGTAGCTGCCCGGCCGCGCGCCGAACACGCGCCAGCCGGCGCGGCGCCGCGCTTCGTCCGGCGCCACGCCCTGTGCGACCCACTTCGCGCGTTCGCGCTCGATGCGCGCGCGGATCGGGTTCAGTTCCTCCGGCTCGTCGAGCGCGGCCACCGCCTGCACCGCTGCGTCGAACAGATGCATCAGGTTCGGGAACGCGTCGCGGAAGAAACCCGATACGCGCAGCGTCACGTCGATGCGCGGCCGGTCGAAGATCTCGATCGGCAGGATCTCGAAGTCGGTCACGCGGTGGCTGCCGTGCGCCCATTTCGGCCGCACGCCAAGCAGCGCGAACGCCTGCGCGATGTCGTCGCCGCCCGTGCGCATCGTCGCCGTGCCCCACACCGACAGCCCGATCGCGCGCGGATAGTCGCCGTGATCCTGCAGATGGCGCTCGATCAGCTGCTGCGCGGATTTCAGGCCGAGCGTCCACGCGGCCTGCGTCGGCACCGCGCGCGTGTCGACCGAGTAGAAATTGCGGCCGGTCGGCAGCACGTCGGGGCGGCCGCGCGACGGCGAGCCGCTCGGCCCCGGCGGCACGAAGCGGCCGTCGAGCCCGCGCAGCAGCTGACGCATTTCCTCGCCGCCGCACGCGTCGAGCGCCGGCAGCAGCGTCGCGCGGACGCGCTCGATCACGGCGAGCGTGTGCGGCCAGTCGCCGGGGGGCGTCGCGTCTTTCGCGCCCGTACGGCTGCCGTCGGCTGCACACAGCCTGTCCAGCCATTGCTGCGCGAGCCGTTCGAGCCGTTCACGCGTATCGCCCGCGTGGCGCCACGGCGATGCGTCGAGCGCCTGCAGGATCGCCGGTCGCGGGCCGACCCACGGCGCGGCCCAGTCGGCCGCGAGCGGATCGAAATCGTCGCCGAGCGCGAGATCGCGCGCGAGCGCGCCGATCAGTCCTGCGCGTGCGCCCTTGCCGTCGCCGACCGGAAAGCGCGCGAGCGCCAGCAGCGTGTCGCGCCGCTGGCGCCCGGCCGGCGACGCGCCGAACACGTGCAGCCCGTCGCGAATCTGCGCTTCCTTCAGTTCGCACAGCCACGCGTCGACGCGCGTCAGCAGCGCGTCCTCGTCGCCCGCGTCACGCGGCGGCGACACGCTCAGTTCGTCGTGCAGCCGGTGTTCGGCGATCGTCGCGAGGATCGTCTTGCGCAGCAGCTTCGCGCGCCGCGCATCGACCATCAGCGCTTCGTAGTATTCGTCGACCTGCCGCTCGAGATCCTGCAGCGGGCCGTAGTTTTCCGCGCGCGTGAGCGGCGGCATCAGGTGATCGACGATCACGGCCTGCGCGCGGCGCTTCGCCTGGCTGCCCTCGCCCGGATCGTTGACGATGAACGGATAAAGATGCGGCAGCGGCCCGAGGGTCAGGTCGGGCCAGCACGCGTCGGACAGCGCGACGCTTTTGCCCGGCAGCCATTCGAGGTTGCCGTGCTTGCCGAGGTGGATGATCGCGTCGATGCGATACGCATCGCGCAGCCAGAAATAGAACGCGAGATACGCATGCGGCGGCACGAGATCCGCGTCGTGGTAGCTCGCGTAGTCGTTCTCGCCGCGCGAGCGCGACGGCTGGATGCCGACGAACACGTTGCCCGCGCGCCAGCCGGCGATCGTGAAGCGCCCTTGCCGCAGCGTCGGATCGGCTTCGGGCGGGCCCCAGCGTGCGTTCAGTGCGTCGCGCACGGCCGCCGGCAGCCGCGCGAAATGCGCGACGTAGTCGGCCAGCGGGAAGCTCTGGAAGGCGGGGCGCAGCGCATGCACGGCCGCGTCGTTGGTCACGCCTTCGGTGAGCCGCGCGATCAGCGCGTCGCCGTCGGGCGGCAGGTCGGCCACCGCATAGCCCGCGTCGCGCAGCGCCGCGAGCACGCGCAGCGCGGACGCCGGCGTATCGAGCCCGACACCGTTGCCGATCCGCCCTTCGCTTTGCGGATAGTTCGCGAGAATCAGCGCGACGCGCTTGGTCGCGTTGTCGAGCGTGCGCAGCCGGCACCAGCCGCGCGCGAGCGCCGCGACGAACGCGATCCGCTCGGCGTCCGGCTGGTAGCGCACGACGTCGACCTCGGTGTGCGGGCAGCGGTACGCGAGCCCCTTGAAGCTCACCGCGCGCGTGACGATCCGGCCGTCGACCTCGGGCAGCGCGATGTGCATCGCGATGTCGCGCGCATGCAGGCCCTGGTTGTCGGCCACCCACGCGTCGCGATTGCCGCCGGACAGGATCACCTGCAATACCGGCGCGTCGCCGGCGAGCACGTCGTGTTCCGGGCTGTCGATCGCGCCGGCCGCGAACGCGGTCGTGTTCAGCACGAGTGCGACGTCGTGCGTGTCGCAGAGCTGCGTGATGACTTCGCGGCTCACCGCATCCTTCAGCGACGTGACCGCGATCGGCAGCGGATTCAGCCCTTCCCGCACGAGCGCATCGGCCAGCGCATCGAACACGGCCGTGTTCGCGGCCTGCCAGTGCGCGCGATAGAACAGGATCGCGACAACGGGTGCGCCCGGCGTCCAGCGCGGCCGCCAGTCGTCGACGCTCGCGCGGTCGCGCGCCGGGTGATACAGCGCGGCGGCCGGCAACGGGCGCGGCGGTTCGGGTTCGTCGCCGAACCCGAGTGTGTGGAATGCGATGCTGCGCAGCAGCGCCTCGGCGTTGTGCACGCCGCCTTCGCGCAGGTAGCGCCACCACAGCCGGCACAGGCCGGGCGCGACGGTGCTCTTCGCGACGAGGTTCGGGTCTTCCTGCAGGTCGCCCGAGAACATCGCGAGCTGCTGCGCGCGCTTCGACGCGAGCGACACGGCCTGCTCGATCCCGTACGGCCAGTACGCCTCGCCGCCGAGATGGTCGATCACGACCGCCTTCGCGTGCTGCAACACGTCGTCGACGTAGAAATCGACCGACGCCGGCTGCCGCAGGAACGTGACGTTCGCGAGCCGCACGCTCGGGAAGCCCGCAGGCAGGTGCGGCACGACGCTGGCAAGCAGCGACAGCGTCGTGTCGGCCGAGCTCAGGATCACGATGTCGGCCGGCTGCTGGTCGATCCGGACGACACCCTGCGTATCGTCGACGAAGCCGCCCGGCGTGGTGCGCAGCAGATGCATCGTGCGTTACGCCTGTTGCGGCTCGGCCGCGCACGCGGCGTCGAACGCGCGTTGCAGCGCCGCCGCGTCGAGATCCTCGCCGATCAGCACGAAACGGCTCGCGCGCGTTTCGCCGTCCTGCCAGCGACGGTCGAAATAGCTGTCGAAACGGCGGCCGACACCCTGGATCACGAGCCGCATCGGCGCGCCGGGCAGCGCGGCGAAACCTTTCGCGCGGTAGATCGTATGCGCTTCGACGACGCGCTGCAGCGCGGCGATCGTCGCCTCGCGCGTGCCGGCATCGCCGGACACGACCACCGAGTCGAAATCGTCGTGATGGTGATCGTGATCGCCGTCGTCGGCCGAGCCGTGATGGTCGTGGCGCAGGTGGATCGTTTCTTCCGATGCCGATTCGAGGCCGAGCAGCATCGCGAGATCGAGCTCGCCGCGCGTCGCGCGCACGATCTTCACCTGCGGCGGGATCTCGTCGCGGATCGCGGTTTCGATCTGCGCAAATTCCGCGTCGCCGACGAGATCGGCCTTGTTCACGATCACGAGATCGGCGGACGACAGTTGATCGGCGAACAGCTCGTGCAGCGGCGATTCGTGGTCGAGGTTCGGATCGGCGCGGCGCTGCGCGTCGACGGCCTGCGGGTTTTCCGCGAACTGGCCGGCTGCGGCGGCCGGCCCGTCGACGACGGTCACGACCGCGTCGACCGTGAAGCTGTTGCGGATCGTCGGCCAGTTGAACGCCTGCACGAGCGGCTTCGGCAGCGCGAGCCCGGACGTCTCGATCAGCACGTGGTCGATGTCCGCGCGGCGCTCGACGAGCGCTTCCATCACCGGATAGAACTCCTCCTGCACGGTGCAGCACAGGCAGCCGTTCGCGAGTTCGTAGAGCTGGCCCGATGCTTCGCCTTGCGCACCGTCGGCATCCTCGCAGCCGATGCCGCAACCCTTGAGGATTTCGCCGTCGATGCCGAGTTCGCCGAATTCGTTGACGATCACCGCGATGCGGCGGCCTTCGGCGTGCTGCAGGATGTGGCGCATCAGCGTCGTCTTGCCGCTGCCGAGAAAGCCCGTGACGATCGTGACGGGAAGCTTGCGTAGGGTCATGGTAGGTCCTGTGTCGAAAAAGGAATCAGCCCGGGATCGTCGCGTCGATGGCGGCGTGGCAGTTCATCTGGCGGATCGCGGGCATGCCGCCGCGCGATCCGGACGGACAGTCGCGGGACGGGCGGAACGACGAATCGGACATGGTGCTTCCTTGCGAACGGTCGACATCGTGAATGCCAACACGGCTGCCGCCGGCCCGGCTCGCGCGCCTGCCGTTCACCGCGCCGCCCGGCGCGGGTTCGCGCAGCGGCAGATCGGCGGTGGAAACGGACAACACGCGGGCGTCGGGCCTGCTGCGGCCGTGGACGATGCGCCGCCTCCCCGCGGCGCTGAACCCCAACGTTTGGGCCGGTATCCGGGCTGGCGAACACGCCGCTTCGCCTTCCCGGATGGACAGCAATCCAGTGGCGGTCTTCCGCATGCGCGCGGCATGCGGCGAAGCGGCGCTGCGTGGCGCTTGCGCGCGACGCGTTCGCTTACCGTTGCGGGGGCAGCACAGGTTGGCTCGACTGCGGCGCAGGCAGGCTCCCTGTTTCCCGTTTAACTGCGCGCACCGGAGCGGCGCGCGCGAGCACCAAAACGCGTGCGAGTGTAGGCGGCGGTGCGGGGAGCGTCAAGGCAAAACGGGCTGCCGGGCCCGGTTCCGGAGGGCCGCCGTGCGCGGCCGGACGCCGCGCACGGCGGTTCGCGCGGGGGAATCGCTGTGCTATCGTAGCGCCGCGTTCGGTGCTCGCA
Source organism: Burkholderia sp. HAN2018 (assembly GCF_024704855.1). Lineage (NCBI taxonomy): Bacteria > Pseudomonadati > Pseudomonadota > Betaproteobacteria > Burkholderiales > Burkholderiaceae > Burkholderia > Burkholderia sp. HAN2018. Next base: position 21,815 of record NZ_QOBB01000110.1, read on the forward strand.
TGCGCATTCCGTGCATGCAGTTAAACGGGAAACAGGAGGCGGATCGCCGCCCTGCCTGTGCTGTCCCCGCAACGGTACGCCGCCCGCGCGACGCGCTTCCCCGCGCACGCGCCCAGGCCGCCCACGATGCCACTGCCCGTCCACCGGGCGGGAAGGCTGCGGCCTGGCAAGCGGCCAGCCCGGATACCGGCCGACGCAAGGGGCGAGCCCGATGCTCGCCGAACGCCCGATCCGCGGGGGACGGATCGAGTGCGCATTCCGCCCGCGTCCGCGCGGGCTTCGTCCGATCCGTCATGCTTCACCTGTCTGCTGGCCGCTGCCCCGCCCGCCTTCCCGTTTCCACTGTTTCGACACGGTGCGCGCCGTGCCGCGCCCGATGAGCCGCGCCTGGCTCATCGGCGCCGGCCCCGGCGACGCCGACCTGCTGACGCTCAAGGCCGTCCACGCGATTGGCTCGGCCGACGTGCTGCTCGTCGACGATCTCGTGAACCCCGACGTGCTGCGCCATGCGCGCGCCGATGCGCACATCGAGCACGTCGGCAAGCGCGGTGGCCATGCATCGACGCCGCAAGATGCGATCGTCGCGGCGATGCTCGCGCATCTGCGCGCGGGCCGCAGCGTCGCACGGCTCAAGGGCGGCGACCCGTTCGTGTTCGGCCGCGGCGGCGAGGAGCTGGCCGCACTCGGCGCCGCGGGATTTCAAGTCGAGGTCGTGAGCGGCGTCACGGCGGGCATCGCCGCGCCGGCCGCGCTCGGCATTCCGGTCACGCAGCGCGGCGACGCGCAGGGCGTGATCTTCGTCACGGGCCACGGCGCGGGCGCCGACGAACCCGACTGGCGCGCGCTCGCGGCCACGCGCATGACGATCGTCGTCTACATGGGCATCCGCCGGCTCGACACGATTGCAGCCGCGCTGCGCGAAGGCGGCCTGCCCGGCGACACGCCGTGCGCGGCGATCGAGAACGCGACGCGCCCCGAACAGCGGCACGTGCTCGCGACGCTCGACACGCTCGTCGAGCGTGTCGGCGCGACCGGCATCGGTTCGCCGGCGATCGTCGTGATCGGCCGCGTCGCGGCGTTCGCCAACGATCCCGCGGTACGCGCCGCACTCGGCGGCCGCGCGTGATGCGCGTCGCGATCGGTGTCGGTTTCCGCGCGGGCGTGACGGCCGCGCAACTCGATGCCGCGATCCGCGTCGCGCTGGTGCGGTACCCGGCTGCCGAACCGGCGCTCGTCGCCACGCTCGCCGACAAGGCGCGCGCACGCGCGTTGCGCACGCTGTGCGCGAGACGCGGCTGGCCGCTCGTCGCGTTCGAC
>NZ_QOBB01000111.1:0-23158 GCF_024704855.1 Burkholderia sp. HAN2018
CTGCCGCACAGGCCGCACCGGCTCCCGCACCCGCCGCGCCGGCGGCGCCCGTGCGCGAAACCGCGCCGATCGGCGACGCCGCCTACCTGCGCAACCCGGCGCCCGACTACCCAGCCTTTGCGCAGGAGCAGGGCTGGGAAGGGCGCGTCGTGCTGCGCGTGCACGTGCTCGCGAACGGCACGCCCGATGCCGTCGACGTCCGCACGAGCAGCGGCCGCCGCATGCTCGACAACGCGGCGGTGGCCGCCGTGAAGCGCTGGACGTTCGTGCCCGCGAAGCGCGGCGACGAAGCGGTCGACGGCTGGGTCAACGTGCCGATCGATTTCAAGCTGGGCTGACCGACCGGGCGGCCCGCCACATTTTTCAAGGAACTCACATCATGAACGGTATCCCGACCACCTTCATCGTCCAGGGCGCGCTCTGGCTGCTCGTCGTCTTCTCCGTCGTCACGTGGACGCTGATCGTCGTGAAGACGATCCAGAGCCTGCGTGCGAGCGCACGCAACCGGCATTACACGCGCGCGTTCTGGGCCGCGAACAGTTTCCACGAGGCGGCCGCGCTCGACGGCGCCGACAGCCCCGTGGGCGAACTCGCCGCGACGGGCTTCGACGCGCTGCGGCGCGCCGACGAAAGCAGCGCGCACGATCTCGAACACAGCTGGAGCCGCCACGACCTGCTCGAACGCCATCTGCGCCAGCAGATCCACAACGCGCGCCGGCGCGCGGAAGCGGGGCTCGCCGTGCTCGCGTCGATCGGCAGCACCGCGCCGTTCGTCGGCCTGTTCGGCACCGTGTTCGGCATCATCCACGCGCTGACCGCGATCACGCACAGTGCGTCCGCGAGCATCGATGTGGTCGCGGGGCCGATCGGCGAGGCGCTGGTCGCGACCGGGATCGGCATCGCGGTCGCGGTGCCGGCCGTGCTCGCGTACAACTTCTTCGTGCGCCGCGTGAAGGCAGCGTCGGCCGATCTCGATGCGTTCGCAACCGATTTCGTCACGCTCGCGCAGAAGGCCGGTTTCCGCGTGCCGCCCGCCGCCACCGCGCCCGCGCCGGCACGCCGTGCCGACGGCGCCCGTCAGGAGGCGTTCGCATAATGGCCTTCTCGTCCTCTTCCGACAACGACGACGTGCTCAGTGAAATCAACATCACGCCGCTCGTCGACGTGATGCTCGTGCTGCTCGTTGCGTTCATCGTCACGGCGCCGCTGCTCAACAACGCGGTGCACGTGAACCTGCCGAACACCGTCGCCACGGCGCCGGCCGACCGCAAGCCGAACGTCACCGTGAGCGTCGACGACAAGGGCGTCGTGTATCTCGACAAGCGCGCGGTCGCGCTCGCCGCGGTGCCGGCCGAGCTCGCCGCGCTGAAGGCCGGCCGGCCCGACGTCGCGCTCGACCTGCAGGCCGACGAGCACGTGCCGTACGGCACCGTCGCGAAGCTGATGGCCGCGATCGAGCATGCGGGTATCACGCGGCTGTCGGTGCTCACCGCGCCGCGCGGCTGATGCGCGGTTCACGACTCCTTTTCCGAACGCATCCATGAGCATCACGGCTTCCCATCACGTCCAGTCGATCTGGTACACGCGCTGTCCGGTGCCGACGCCGCTCGGCATCGCCGCGCATCTCGGCTGGCTCGACAGCGAGTTCGCCGGCGACGGCATCACCGTCCGCGCGCTGCAGGAGAACCAGCACGCGGCGCTGCATCGCGCGCACGTCGATCATTCGCTCGACAACACGTTCCGGCAGGGCGGCAGCATTCCCGCGCTGTGGGCGCGCGCCTCCGGTGCCGATACCCGGGTGGTCGCGCTGACCTGGGTCGACGAGGCGCAGGCGATCGTCGCGTTGCCGGAAACCGGCCTGGCGCGGCCGAGGGACCTGCGCGGGCGCCGCATCGGGCTGCCGCGCCGCGACGGCGAACGTATCGACATCTTCCGCGCGGCGGCGCTGCGCGGCTTCGTCAGCGCGCTGTCGCTCGACGGGCTCGGCCCCGCCGACGTCGAATGGGTCGACGTGCCCGCGTCGAACCTGCGCGCGCCCGTGTCGACGCCGCTGACGCGCGACGCGGCATTCAGCCATCCGTCGAGTCTGTCCAGCCGGCGCCTTTATGCGGCCGAAGCGGCCGCGCTCGTGCGCGGCGAGGTCGACGCGATCTACGTGAAGGGTTCGCTCGGGCTCGAGACCGCGCACCTGATCGGCGCGCAGACGGTCGTCGACATCGGCTTTCATCCCGATCCGCAGATCCGCATCAACAACGGCTCGCCTCGGCCGCTGACCGTCAATGCGTCGACGCTCGAACGCCATCCCGACATCGTTCGCCGCTTCCTCGCGCGCGTGACCGACGTCGAATGCTGGGCGCGCGAGCACGAGCAGGAAGTGCTCGGCTATCTCGGCCGCGAGACGGGATCGGGTCACGACTGGCTGCGGCTCGCGTACGGCACCGACGTGCACCGGCGGCTGCGCACGGATCTCGACGAAGCGTCGATCGCCGCGCTCGACGATTTCAAGCGCTTCCTCGTCGAATGGCGGTTCCTGCCTGCGGACTTCGACGTGCGCGCGTGGATCGACCGGCGCGCGCTCGACGGCATCGCACCGTTGTCTCGCGACGCCGCGCGGTGAGCGCGCCGGCACGCGTCGCCGACGCATGGCGGCGCGAGCGCTTCACCGGCGGCTTCATGCTGCTGGCGCTCGCGAGCGGCACGACGATCAGCATGGCGCAGCTCGCGACGACGCTGTATGCACTCGCGCTCGGCGTCGACAGCGCGCGGCTCGGCATCATCGCCGCGATGGAGCCGCTCGGCATCGCGCTGATGACGCTGCCGGCCGGGCTGCTCGTCGCGCGCTACGGCGCGCGGCGCGTGTACTTCGCCGCGAGCATGGGGCCGATGCTGCTCAACCTCGTCGTGCCGTATACCGGCGCATGGCCGCTGATCGCGCTCACGCAAGTGCTGATCGGGCTGTGCATCCCGTTCCGGATCGTGTCCATCAACGGCGTGTTTCTCGCGCGTCTCGCGCAGATCGGCCTCGCGCGCGCCGGCTGGTACCGCGCGGCGATGTCGGTCGGAACCGGCATGGTCGGGCCGTGGCTCGCGAGCTGGCTGATCGGCGCGCATGGCGCGGTCGCGACGTTCTGCGCGGCGTCGGCGAGCTTCGCGGGCATGGCGCTGTTCAGCCGGACGCTGCTCGGCGACGCCGAGGCCGTGCCGCGCGGCGCCCAACCGGAAACCGGCGGCCTGCGCGCGTTGCTGGCGCTCGCATGGAATCACGACGTGCGCGAGCAACTCGTGCTGGAGGCCGTGAACAGTGCGACGCGTTCGCTTGCCGGCGCGTATACGGTCGTGCTCGCGATCCAGTCGCTCGGGTTGTCCCAGGCGCACGCCGTCGCGCTGCTGACGTTGCAGGGCGTGGTCGCGGTGATCGCGCTGTTCGGGCTCGGCCATGTCGCGCAGCGGCTGAGCGCGCGCCGTTGCCACGGGCTCAGCCTGGCCGGCGCCGTGGCCGGCCTGCTCGCGCTCGGGCTCGCCCGTGACGCGTGGATCGTCGGCGCGGGGCTCGCCGCGCTGTGCGCCGGCTCGTCGCTGCTGCATCTCGTCAACATGCAGCGCCTCGGCCGTCACCCGGCGGACAAGAGCCAGGTGTCGAGCCTGTACAACCTCGCGTCGATGACGGGCGCGTTCTGCGGCCCGCTGGCCGGCAGTGCGCTCGTGCCGGCCGTCGGGTTGCAGGCGGTGTTTCTGTGCTGGCTGCCCGTCGTCGTGCTGGTCGCGTGCGCGTTGCGCGTCGCACATGGGCGGCGCGATGCGTCGCGGCCCGTGACTGCAAAGCTCTCCTGACGACCATCGGAGCGGGTGTCGCGCGATCCGGCAGTGTTGCGTGACAAGCAGTTTGCTTCCGTTCACAGATGCGCATGCAGCAACGCGCACCCCGCATACCTGCCGGAAGCCCGATACGACGGGCCTCTCGAGGCTGGCATCCGAATTGCAACAGGGAACCCGTGCGTCGCGCACGCACGTGCGTTCAACCGATCAAACAGGATGACTCATCGATGTTCAGGAAAAAACTAATCGTCACCGCGCTGGGGGGACTGCTGACGGGCGGAGCCGTATCGTTGCCCGCGTGGGCGGAAGAAGGTGCGGTGACGGCGGCACCGGACGCGAAACCGGCACAACAGGGCACGGACGATGCCGCCGCGGCTGCACCGACGGCGGCCCGTGCGACCCGCGGCACGGCCATCCGCGAAACGAACCTCGGCACGGTCACCGTGACCGCGCGCCGGCGCAAGGAGAGCATCCAGGACGTGCCGGTCGCGGTGAGCGCGCTGAGCGGCGACGCGATCAGGAACAACGAGCTGCGCGTGGTCAACGACGTGACGAAGTACGTGCCGAACTTCACCGGGCAATCGACCGAGGGCCGCGAGCGGCCGCGCTGGTTCCGGCGCGGCGTCGGCAGCAACGATCCGTCGGACCTGTCGCTGAGCCCGATCGGCGTGTACTTCGACGACGTATACATCAACAGCGTGTTCGGGCAGGGTTTCCCGCTGTTCGACCTCGACCGCATCGAAGTGCTGCGCGGCCCGCAGGGCACGCTGTGGGGCAAGAACACGGTCGGCGGCGCGCTCAGCATCACGTCGCAGAAGCCGACCTTCGACGTGAGCGGCTACGGCAAGATCGGGCTCGGCCAGTACAACAGCCGGCTCGCGGAGGCCGCGATCGGCGGGCCGATCGGCAAGAACGACGTGCTGGCCGCGCGCGTGTCGGTGTATCACGAGAACGCCGACAGCTTCTACACGAATACGGTGCAGCAAGGGCGCTTCGGCGGCTTCCACGACAACGCGGTGCGCTTCCAGGTGCTCGCCGTGCCCACGTCGGACACCAACTTCCTGTTCAACATCCACGGCCGCAACTACACGGGCGGCGGCAATGCGTGGCACGCGCAAGGCGCGGGGCCGGGCGGCGCGAACCAGTTCGGCTTCGTCGGCTCGAGCGATCCGTACACGGTGTCGCTCAACGCGCCGTCGAGCGATCACATCTCGACCTGGGGCACGTCGCTCACCGCGCACTGGCGCATCAACCCGGCGGTCACGCTCACGTCGATCACCGCGTTCGAAGGGCTGCACCGCTGGTACCAGGACGACGAGGACTATTCGGCGTTCGACGCCGCACGCTCGCACGATCGCCTGTCGAGCCGCCAGTTCTCGCAGGAATTCCGGCTCGAATCGCCGCAGAACGACCGGCTGAGCTGGCTCGTCGGCACCCACCTGTTCACCGAGCAACTGGCCGAGCAGGGTGCCGGCGGCGGCTTGCCGGGCTCGCCGTCACCTGCGTTCTACCACCTGACCGACCTCACGCAGCACACGCAGAGTGCGGCGATCTTCGGCAGCGTGAAGTACCGGTTTACCGACCGCTTCAACGTGACGGGCGGGCTGCGTTACACGATCGAGCGCAAGAACATCAACCTGACCGGGCTGCAGGGCACCGGCAACGTGACGTTCGACAATCCGGGCAACTGGTGGGAGCCGTCGTCGGTGTCGTCGCCGCTGGCGGTCAGCGCGCGGCAGAACCAGACGAACACCTGGCGCGCGCCGACCTGGGACCTCACGCCCGAATACGCGCTCAGCAGCAACGTGCGTGCGTACTTCCGCTATGCGCGCGGCTTCCGTTCGGGCGGCTACAACGGCAACGCGTATACGCAGAGCACGGTGTCGACCGTGTCGCCGGAGTACCTGACCGACTATGAAGTCGGCATCAAGAGCGAGTGGTTCGACAAGCGGCTGATCGTCAACGCGAGCGTGTTCCACTACGACTATCGCGACATCCAGGTGTTCGCGCTCGCGCCGAACCCGTTCGGCGGCCCGCCGGTGTCGACGCTGTCGAATGCGGGGCAGGGGCGCGCGGACGGCTTCGAACTGGAGTTGAAGGCGCAGCCGGTCAACAGCCTCTACCTGTTCGCGAACCTCGGGATGCTGAACACGCGCTACACGGAGTTCCGCTACGTGCCGACCGCCGTCGGCAACTCGTTCGCGCGCTCGCCGCATACGACGATCAATGCGGGCTTCGACTATCGCGTACCGGTGTCGTTCGGCACGCTGATCGCAGGCGGTGACGTGAACTACCGCAGCCGCGAATACTTCAGCGCGACCCGGCAGACGATGCCGCAGCTCTGGCAGGGCGGCTACTCGGTGCTGAACGCGCACGTTTCCTACACGACGCCGAACCAGAAGTACATCGTGACGGGCTACGTGACGAACCTGACCAACAAGGTCTACAAGAAGCTCGAGCTGCTGCCGTCGTATGGCGCGTATCCGGTGCTGTACGGCGATCCGCGCACGGTCGGGATCACGCTGACCGCGAAAATCTGACGGGCGGCACGGGCACGGGCACGGCCACGACGCGCATGCGGCGACGCGGCGGCCGCCCGTGTTCGCCGCGCGTCAGATCAGCAGCGACAGCGTCCTGAACAGCGCGAGATCCGCCTTGCGTGCCGACCGCGCGTGCCGGCGGATCACGTGCAGCAGGCAGTCGATGAAGCAGCGCGCCGCGTCGCTCAGCGTGCTGCTGCGCCGCGTGACGATCCCGAGGTCGCGCGGCTCGAAAGTCTCCTTCAGCTGCAACGCGCGCATCCGTTCGCCGAACGGCGGCACTGCAGCGAGAATCGTCGGGCACCACGTGCACATGTCGGCCTGTTCGAGCATCGTCTGCAGCATCGCCACCGACTGCGCGCGGACGATGCGCCGTTCGTCGATGTCGGCACCGTGGCGCGTGAACAGGTAGTCGACGAGCGCGGCCTGCCCGTCGGCCGCGAAATTCAGCACCCAGTCGTTCTCGAGCAGGTCATGGATCGATCGCGCGTGTTCGCGCGGATGGCCGGCGCGCACCATCACCGATGTGTCGTAGCGCAGCATCGGCTCGAACGCGAATTCCTGCGTGCCGCCCGGTTGCACGTGCCCGAGCGCGAAATCCATGCTGCCGTCGCGCAACAGCGGCTGCGCGACGGCCATCAGCGCCTCGTAGAGTTCGAGGCGCACGTCGGGCATCCGCTCGCGAAAGCGCAGCACCGTTTCCGCCAGGAACGTCATCGTGAGCCACGGCGTCACGCCGATGCTCAGCCGGCCCTCGATGCGGCCGCGCATGCGTTCGAGATCGCTCTGCGCGTGTTCGAGCTGCTTCAGCACGAGCTTCGCGTGCGTGAGCAGCGTCTTGCCGTATTCCGTGAAGCCGATTCCCTCCGGCGCGCGCACGAGCAGCGGCAGGCGCTCGCCGGCCTCCAGTTCGCGCAGCGCGCGCGTGACGGCCGCCTGCGACAGCCCGAGCGTGCGCGCTGCGCCGCGGATGCTCCCGGCCTCCGCGCTCGCGACGAGCGCCTGAAGCTGATGCAGCCTGATCGTACCCATGGTGCGATACCCGACAACGAAAGGTTGTCATCATAACGAAACCGCGGCTGTTCGCCGGGATTTTCGCTGCCTACGATGCGGCCACGATCGGTCATTCGGGCGATCGGCAACCGGCGTACATCGAGGAGAATCGGGGTTGAACCACAAACCAGTCCAGCCGGAATTGGCAGCCATCGAGACGGAGATGATTGCGCTGCGCCGACGGCTGCACGCGTATCCGGAGCTCGGCTTCGAGGAACATGCGACGAGCGACCTCGTGGCCGGCTTCCTGACAACGTGGGGTTATCGGGTGACGCGCGGGCTCGGCGGCACGGGCGTGGTCGGCACGTTGACGCGAGGCGCCGGGAAGCGGCTCGGGCTGCGCGCCGACATGGACGCGCTGCCGATCCGCGAGGCGACCGGGCTGCCGCATGCGAGCCGGTGCGACGGCGTGATGCATGCATGCGGCCACGACGGCCATACGGCGATGCTGCTGGCGGCGGCGCGGTGCCTGGCCGAGCGCGCCAGCTTCACGGGCACGCTGAACCTGATTTTCCAGCCGGCCGAGGAAGGGCTCGGCGGCGCGAAGCGGATGATCGACGACGGGCTGTTCGAGCAGTTTCCGTGCGATGCGGTGTTCGCGATGCACAACGTGCCGGGCCTGCCGGCCGGCGTGCTCGGTTTCTGCGACGGCCCGGCGATGGCATCGGCCGACGAGGTGCGCGTGCGCGTGACCGGGCGCGGCGGGCATGGCGCGGCGCCGCATACGACGATCGATCCGGTGGTCGTCTGCGCGTCGATCGTGATGGCGCTGCAGACCGTCGTGTCGCGCAACGTGAACCCGCAGGACCTGGCGATCGTGACGGCCGGCTCGATCCATGCGGGCACCGCGTCGAACGTGATCCCGCCGCACGCGGAACTGGCGCTGAGCGTGCGCGCACTGTCGCCGGACGTGCGCGCGCTGCTCGAACGGCGCATTCGCGAGATCGTGCACGGGCAGGCCGCGAGCTACGGCGCGAAGGCCGAGATCGATTATCGCCACGACTATCCGGTGCTCGTCAATCACGCGGCGGAAACCGCCTTTGCGCGCGACGTCGCCCGCGAATGGGGCGGTGACGGCGCGCTGATCCCCCATCTGCGACCGATCGCGGCAAGCGAGGACTTCGCGTTCATGCTGAACGTTTGCCCCGGCAGCTACCTGTCGATCGGCAACGGGGACGGCAACGGCGCCGGCGGCGCCGGATGCGGGCTGCACCATCCCGGCTACGACTTCAACGACGCGTGCCTCGCCACCGGCGCGAGCTACTGGATTGCGTTGGCGGAGCGCTATCTCGCGTGACGTGCCCGCATGATTTTGACTGACGATTCACACGAGGAAGGAGACTGGCAATGAAGCAGTGGAAGCAATGTAAACGGATGGCGGCGCTCGCGTTGGCGCTGGCGGCAGGGGCGGCGCATGCGGGTGACTGGGCGGGCAGGGAGATTCGTCTCGCGGTCGATCCGACTTACCCGCCGCTCGAGTACAAACTGCCCGACGGCACGCTGACGGGCTTCGGGATCGACATCACGAATGCGTTGTGTGCGGAGCTGCATGCGCGCTGCGTGTGGGTCGAGTCGAGTTTCGACGGGATGATTCCGGGGCTGCTCGCGCGCAAGTTCGACGTCATCGCGTCGTCGATGACGATTACGCCGAAGCGGCAGCAGCAGATCGCCTTCACGAACCGGATCTCGAATGCGCCGGCGCGCCTCGTCGCGCGCAAGGGTTCGCCGCTGCTGCCGACGGCCGACGCGCTGAAGGGCAAGCGCGTGGGCGTCGAGCAGGGCTCCGCGCAGGCCGACTATGCGATCGCGAACTGGCAGCCGGCCGGCGTGCAGATCGTGTCGTACCCGAACCAGGACCAGGTCTATGCCGATCTCGTGACGGGCCGGCTCGACGCGGCGTTCCAGGCATCGATCGCGGCGAGCGACGGTTTCCTGAAGAAGCCGCAGGGCAAGGATTTCGCGTTCGTCGGCGCGGCGATCGACGACGCGAAGTATTTCGGGCAAGGCGACGGGCTCGGGCTGCGCAAGCAGGACAACGACCTGCGCGACGCCTTCAACCGCGCGCTCGCGACGATCCTCGCGAACGGCACGTACCAGCGGATCAACCGGAAGTATTTCGACTTCGACATCTACGGCACGAAGTAAGCGGTGGCGCCATGCATGGCGCGGTAACGACAAAACAAATAAGGATGACGGATGAACTGGAGATTGATTTTCGTCGCGATGCCGGCACTGTGCGCCGCGCCCGCGTTCGCGCAAGGCAGCGTCACGCTGTACGGCCTCGTCGATGCGGGCATCGACTACACGAACAATGTCGGCGGCCATGGCGCATGGCAGATGGCGAGCGGCTTCGCGCAGGGCAGCCGCTGGGGGCTGAAGGGCAGCGAGGATCTGGGGGGCGGCTACAGCGCGCTGTTCCAGGTCGAGAACGGCTTCAACGTGAACAGCGGCACGCTCGCGCAGGGCGGCCGCATGTTCGGGCGGCAGGCGTACGTCGGCCTCGGCAGCGTGCGGTTCGGCACGCTGACGCTCGGCCGGCAATACGATGCGGTGGTCGACTATCTCGCGCCAACCACAGCGAACGGCAGTTGGGGCGTCTATCCGTTCTCGCATCCGCTCGACAACGACAACACCGGCAATACGTTTCGGGTCAACAACACGGTCAAGTATGCGAGCCCGGATTTCGCCGGCTTCTCGTTCGGCGGCACGTACAGCTTCAGTAACGACACGGGCTTCGCGAACAACCGGCAGTGGAGCGTCGGCGCGCAGTACGAGCAGGGCGGGTGGCTCGTCGGCGCGGCCTTCCTGAATGCGGACAACCCGGGTGCGACGCCGGGCGGCGCGATCGCGGGCTCGGGATCGGTCGGCGCCGATGCGAACTTCGCGTCGGCGCGGCTGCGGATCTTCGATGCGGGCATCAACTACACGGCGGGGCCCGCGACGGTCGGGTTCGCGTACACGAACAGCAACGTCACGCGGCCCACCGCGAACGTCGGTTACCTGTTCGGCGACGAAACGATCGAGCCCGTGACCGGCCCGCTCGCAGGCGGCACGGTGACGTCGATCAAGTACCAGAACTTCGAAGTGAACGGCAAATACCAGTTCACGCCCGCGCTGTTCGTCGGGGCGCAGTACGTGTACACGACGGTGCGCTACGACGCGACGACGGGCACCGCGAAGCCGAAGATCCATTCGCTCGGGCTGATGGCCGACTACATGCTGTCGAAGCGCACGGACGTGTACCTGATGGGCGCCTACCAGCGGATCGCGGGCGACGCGACGGGTTCGTCGCTCGACCAGGCCTATGTTCCCGGCGCGGCGGACCTGTCGTCGACCTCGAAGCAGCTGATGATTCACGCGGGGATCCGTCACAGGTTCTGACGCCGGATGCAGCGGGCGAGGCCGCCCGCTGCCCATCGCCCCGATGCGCTTACTGCGCGACGCGGATCACGACCTTGCCGAAGTGCTGCCCCGACTGCAGGTACGCATACGCCTGCGGCGCTTCGTCGAAGCCGAACACGCGATCGACCACCGGCTTGATCCGCTTCGCGTCGACGAGGCGCACGACGTCGTCGAGCATCGCGCGGCTGCCGACCATGATCCCCTGCAGCCGCCGGATCCCGCCGATCAGCGACAGCAGCCCGAGCTCGGGGCCGCCGAAGCTGCTGAGGCCGCCGATCACCGACACGGTGCCGCCCATCTTCGTCGCCGCGACCGAGCGCGGCAGCGTATCCTTGCCGCCGACTTCGACGACCAGATCCGCACCCGCGCCGCCGGTGAGCCGCAGCACGTCGTGTTGCCATTCGGGCGTGGCGCGATAGTTGATGGTTGCGTCCGCACCGAGCGCGCGGGCGCGTTCGAGCTTCGCGTCGCTCGACGACGTGACGATGGTGCGCAGCCCCGCGGCATGCGCGAGCTGCAGCGCGACGATCGACACGCCGCCCGTGCCGAGCAGCACGACGGTCGCGCCGGGCCCCAGGCCGCCGTCGGCGAACAGCGCGTTCCAGGCGGTGATGCCCGCGCACGACAGCGTCGCCGCCTCATCGTAGTCCAGATGCGCGGGAATCGCGACCAGCGCCGCTTCGTCGGACACGAAGTGCTCGGCCAGCACGCCGTCGAAATGCGAGCCGGGCGATCCCGAGGTTTTCTGCGGCGTCGGCGGCCCGTCGATCCAGCGCGGGAAGTAGGTGTTGATCACGCGATCGCCGGGCTTGAAGCGCGTGACGTCGCGGCCCGTTTCGATGACTTCGCCGGCGCCGTCGGCAACCGGAATCAGCGCTTCCGTGCCGATGCCGAGATAGTCGCCGCGCGCGAACATCAGGTCGCGATAGTTCAGGCCGGCCGAATGGATCTTCACGACGACGTCGGTCGGCCCGACCGCGCGGCGTGTCGCGTCGATGCGCCGAAGCCCGGCCGCACCGTCGCCCGGTTTTACTTGCCATGCGTGCATGTCGACTCCTTTTTCGAGATAGTGCGGACTATCATAGTGTTGCGCGCAGGGACGCATTGACGATAATTCGGCCGATGACTGTCGCCTGCATGGACACAAACCTGTTACCCAACCGGAGCGAAATGGCATGGATGAGCGTCTGAGAGGCGTTGCCGAATTTGTCGACGTGGTGGATTCGGGCAGCTTCGCGGCGGCCGCGCTGCGGCTCGGCGTTACGCGCTCGGCGGTCGCGAAGGTCGTCGCGCGGCTCGAACGCCGTCTCGGCACCCGGCTGCTGCAGCGCACGACACGCCAGCTCGGCCTGACCGACGAAGGGCTCGTCTATTACGAACAGTGCCGGCGGCTGCTCGCCGAACTCGGCGAGACGGAGGCCGCGCTCGACGCGGGCCAGCGCGAGCCGGCGGGGCGGCTGCGCGTCAGCGTGCCGGTGCTGTTCGGGCGGCAATGCGTGGCTCCCCTCATGCGGCGCCTCGTGGAGCGCCATCCGCGGCTCGAAATCGACGTGTCGTTCAGCGATCGCGTGGCCGACCTCGTCAACGACGGCTTCGACATCGCGGTGCGCATCGGCGAGCTCGCCGATACGAGCGCGCTCGTCGGCCGCAAGCTCGGCGTGCAGCGCATGGGCATCTGCGCATCGCCCGCGTATCTCGAACGTCATGGCCGGCCGGCGGGGCTCGACGAACTCGCGTCGCACGTCGGCATCGCGTATTCGCGCGGCGGGCAACCGACGCCGTGGCCGATAGTCGGCGCGAACGGCGCGGTGCATGACCATCGTCCGGCCGGGCGCCTGCGGCTCGACGACCTGCAGGCCATTGCCGATGCGGCCGCTGCCGGCGCGGGCCTCGCGTGGCTCCCCTGCTGGCTGATGGCGCCTTACCTGCGCGACGGCCGCCTCGCGCTCGTGATGGACAGCAACAGCGTGTCGGGCGCCGAAGTGTTCGCCGTGCGGCCGGCATCGCGCCACGTGCCGTCGAAGGTGCGTGTCGTCATCGATGCGCTCGTCGACGAGATACCGAACATGCTGGCGTCGGATGGGTGAGGCGGTCGCGACGGTCGCGGCATCCCTGCGACGCATGGTCGGCCGGTGCGGCGTATGATCGTCGCACACCCAATCCGCCGGGGGCACGACGTGATGAAGCGCGAACCGCAGGTCGTCATCGCCATCTCCATCTCAGCGACCGTTCAGAACCTCACCCGTTACACGGTTCTTCGGTGATGCGCGGGCCGGCATGCAGCCCCGGTGCGCACTGGGCAGACCTCCCTGCGACAACCCGGCGCGCGCACACATGACGACGATCGATACCACGAAGGCCGCACGGCAACCCGGCTGGCTGCGCATCGCGCCCGCACTGTTCCTGCTGCTGTGGGCAAGCGGCTTCGTGTTCCTGAAGCTCGGCTTGCGTTATGCCGATCCGCTCACCTTCCTCGCGCTGCGCTATGCGTGCGTCGTCGCGCTGCTCGCAGGCCCGTTCCTGTGGCTGCGCCCTGCGTTGCCGCGCACGGGGCGCGCATGGCGCGATCTCGTCGTGGTCGGCCTGTTGCTGCAGGCCGGTTATTTCGCGTGTACGTACCTGAGCCTGAAGCTCGGCATGTCGGCGGGCGCCGTCGCGCTTGTCACGTCGCAGCAGCCGATCCTCGTCGGGCTGCTCGCGCCGATGATTGCCGGCGAACGCGTCGGCGTGCTGCGCTGGATCGGGCTCGCACTCGGCGCCGCGGGCGCGGTGCTGGTGATCCTCGCGCGTTCGTCGGTCGATGTCGCGTCGCCGTGGGCGCTCGCGTTCGCGCTGTTCGCGCTCGCCTGCATCACCGGCGGCACGCTGTGGGAAAAACGCTTCGGCACCGACGTCCATCCGGTCACCGCGAACCTCGTGCAGTACGCGGTCGGCCTCGCGGTCACCGCGCCGCTCGCGTTCGCGCTCGAACCGATGCACGTGCAATGGACCGCCGGGCTCGCCGGTTCGCTCGCGTACCTCGTCATCTGCAACTCGCTGATCGCGATCTCGCTGCTGCTCGCGATGGTGCGGCACGGCGAGGCGTCGCGTGTGTCGGCGCTGTTCTTCCTGATCCCGCCCGCGACCGCGCTGATTGCGCTCGTGGTGCTCGGCGAGACGATCGGCGCGCTCGCATGGCCGGGGATGGCGCTCGCGGCTGCCGGCCTGTTTCTCGTGATGCGTTACTGAATACCGAACGCGCGCGGGATGCGGGGCGGCGTGTCGATGCCGGCCGATTCGTGCGTGGCGGATCGCGTCGCGGCGCGCGATGCCGATGGCGGAGGGGCGGGCCGGCTGACCGCCGCGCGGCAGGCGCTTGCCATGCGGCGCGACGGCCCCCAGGCCGCGCGGTATCAACCCGCCGTCCGATGCGGATTGCAGTCCGCCGAATACTCCGCATGCTCGCCGTTGACGTGCAGAACCAGCGTTGCCTTGCAGATATCGCTCGAATCGACGCTCAGCAGCAGCGTCGCGAGCGGCTGGTCCTCGCCGCCAGCGAGCCGCGATTCGCCGGAGCGCGTCAGCGAGGCCGAGCCCGCGCCGCCGGTTCGGGTGATGCGCAGGCTGTACGACACGTCGACCGGTGCAGCCGCCCGCACGTGCGGCACGATATTCACGCCGCCGGCACTGGCGGCGATGTCGAAATAGGCGTTGAGATCGTGAATGCCAACCATGATCGTCCCCTGTCGAATTAAAAAAAGGCCGAACGTGTATCCGTCCGGCCTTTCCGTTACGCCGGCGGCGTTTAGTGCTGCTCGACCGAAACGGTATTGTTGAAGCCGTTCTGATTGATGTTCGCGTAGTTGGCGTGCCTTGTTGTACCAGCGTGGCGTTGTTGTTGTAGCCGGTCTGCGTCACGTAGCCCGGATTCACCTGTGCGAAATATGGCGGCGCCCGATTTCCGGGTTATTCGTTCCTTGCCGAACGCAGCACATGGTGAAAGGAGTCAGCAAGAGGCGTGCCTGTTGTCGTTTCAATCGGAATCTATTTTAAAGTCGTTATTAGTCTAATTTTTCGGATGCGTAATTCATTCGCGTAAAACGTTTGCGGGTTAGATATTTGATTAACAAGCTTTCTTTTATATTTGGCGCATCAAGATTAAATCAGACGATAACTCCCACCAGTCGTGATTTGGAAATTCCTGGCGCATCTGATGCGCAGTAAACGTACCGTGTTGCCACGGACACGCCCGTAACGACACGACGTAACGTCCGTTACGCACGTAGAATCGTCCGATCAAAGCACCGGTTCCGGGCCTCCACCCTGGAAACCTCTCTCCACGCTATTCACGTGAACGAACTTCGGGAGCACGCATGTCATCTCGCACCTATCTCGTCACCGGCGCATCGCGCGGCATCGGCCTTGCGGTCAGCACATTGCTCGCACGGCACGGTCATCACGTCATCGGCCTCGCGCGAAATGTGCAGGGCATCGACTTTCCCGGCGAACTGCGCGCGTGCGATCTCGCCGACATCGAACAGACGGCAGCGACGCTTGCCCGTATCGGTGAGGAGCACGCTGTCGACGGTATCGTGAACAATGCGGGCATCGTGATGCCGCAACCGCTCGGGCAGATCGATTTCCGGTCGCTGCAGACCGTGTTCGATCTCAACGTGCGGGCCGCGATCCAGGTCACGCAGCACTTTGCGGACGCGATGAAGGCGCGCGGCCACGGGCGCATCGTCAATATCTGCAGCCGGGCGATTTTCGGCAGTCTCGACCGCACCGCGTATTCCGCCGCGAAGAGCGCGCTCGTCGGCTGCACGCGCACGTGGGCGCTCGAACTGGCCGAACATGGCGTGACCGTCAACGCGGTGGCGCCGGGGCCGATCGAGACGGAACTGTTCCGGCTGACGCGCCCCGTCGGCAGCGAAGCCGAACGCAAGGTGCTCGCGACGATTCCCGCGCGCCGGCTCGGCACGCCCGACGATGTGGCGGCCGCGATCGCGTTCTTCCTGTCGGACGAGGCCGGCTTCGTCACGGGGCAGGTGCTGGCCGTGGACGGCGGCGGCAGCCTCGGCGGACGCAGCTGAAGCACGACGCGCGGGCGAGCCGTCGCGCGCGCATGCATACGCGCGTGCTGATGGCCGGTATTCGGCTTGCGCGCATATTCCGCCGCCCCGTTAGCATGTGACGAATCGGACTTTGGGTGCCGCGCGCGCGACGCTAAGATCGCCGATCCCGTAGATCGCGCGTTCCAGAACGATGAAAAAGTCCGCTTCGCCGTTGCATGCTTTTCGTTTCCGTGTCGTCTGCGCCGCGATTGCCGGCGCGTTGTCGCTCGCATCGTGCGGCGGCGTCGACAGCGATGCGCCGTCGTCATCGACGAACCCCGCGCCGCCGCTGGCGGCGAAACGCCCGAACATCCTGTACATCATGGCCGACGATCTCGGCTATTCCGACATCCATGCATTCGGC
Source organism: Burkholderia sp. HAN2018 (assembly GCF_024704855.1). Classification (NCBI taxonomy): domain Bacteria; kingdom Pseudomonadati; phylum Pseudomonadota; class Betaproteobacteria; order Burkholderiales; family Burkholderiaceae; genus Burkholderia; species Burkholderia sp. HAN2018. The sequence goes on from NZ_QOBB01000111.1 coordinate 16,269, forward strand.
GGCGAGATCAACACGCCGAACCTCGACGCGCTCGTCGCGTCGGGCCGCATCCTGTCGAACCATCACACGGGCACCGTCTGCGCGATCACGCGCGCGATGCTGGTGTCCGGCACCGATCACCATCTGGTCGGCGAAGGCACGATGGGGGTGCCGACCGACGAACGGCGCGGGCTGCCCGGCTACGAGGGCTACCTGAACGACCGCGCGCTGTCGTTCGCACAACTGTTGAAGGATGCCGGCTACCACACGTACATCGCGGGCAAGTGGCATATCGGCTCGGGGATCGTCGGCAGCGCGACGGGCAGCGGGCAGACGCCCGACCAGTGGGGCTTCGAGCGCAGCTACGTGCTGCTCGGCGGCGCGGCGACCAACCACTTCGCGCACGAGCCGGCCGGCTCGTCGAACTACACGGAAGACGGCCGTTACGTGCAGCCTGGCCAGCCCGGGCAGCCGGGCGGCGCGGGCGGCAGCCCGGCCGTGTTCTATTCGACCGATTTCTATACGCAGAAGCTGATCTCGTACATCGATTCGAACAAGCGCGACGGCAAGCCGTTCTTCGCGTACGCGGCGTATACGTCGCCGCACTGGCCGCTGCAGGTGCCCGAACCATGGCTGCACAAGTACGCGGGCGTGTACGACGCCGGCTACGACGCGATCCGCAATGCGCGGATCGCACGGCAGAAGGCGCTCGGCCTGATCCCCGCCGATTTCAAGCCGTTCGACGGCCTGCCCGAAACGACGGCGGCGTCGCCCGCGACCGCGAACAACGGCACCGCGAACGCGAAATACGTCAGCGCGGTGCATTCGGCCGCCGACGGCTACAGCGACTACGGCCCCGGCAAGGTCGACAAGCTGTGGTCGAGCCTGTCGCCGGCCGAGCGTCGGGCGCAGGCGCGCTACATGGAGATCTATGCGGGGATGGTCGAGAACCTCGACTACAACATCGGACTCCTGATCCAGCACCTGAAGGACATCGGCGAATACGACAACACGTTCATCATGTTCCAGTCGGACAACGGCTCGGAAGGCTGGCCGATCGACTCGGGCGCGGACCCGACGGCGACCGACACCGCGAACGGGCAGGACCCGGTCTACTCGACCCTCGGCACCGACAACGGCAAGCAGAACGCGCAGCGCCTGCAGTACGGGCTGCGCTGGGCCGAGGTGAGCGCGTCGCCGTTCCGGCTCACGAAGGGGTATTCGGCCGAAGGCGGCGTATCGACGCCGACGATCGTGCGCCTGCCGGGCCAGACGCAGCAGTTGCCGACGCTGCGCGCGTTCACGCACGTGACCGACAACACGGCGACGTTCCTCGCGATCGCAGGCGTCACGCCGCCGTCGCAGCCGGCGCCGCCGCTCGTCAACACGCTGACGGGCGTCGACCAGAACAAGGGCAAGGTGATCTACAACAACCGCTACGTGTATCCGGTCACCGGCCAGTCGCTGCTGCCGGTGCTCACGGGGTCGGCGACGGGCGAGGTGCATACGACGCCGTTCGGCGACGAAGCCTACGGCCGCGCCTACCTGCGCAGCGCCGACGGCCGCTGGAAGGCACTGTGGACCGAACCGCCGCTCGGGCCGCTCGACGGGCACTGGCAGCTTTACGACCTCGCGTCGGATCGCGGCGAGACGACCGACGTGTCGGCGCAGAACCCGTCGGTGATCGGCACGCTCGTCGACCAGTGGAAGACCTACATGAGCAACGTCGGCGGTGTCGAACCGCTGCGTCCGCGCGGCTACTACTGATACCGGGGCGACACGATGCGGTTCCGGTTCTGGACGATCGGCGCGGCGCTGGCTGCCACGTTGTTCGCCGCCGCGTTCGCGGCCGGCTATGCGAATCCCGTCGCGCCGGGGGGCGACGCATTCGACGACGCGAATCGCGGCCGCGCGCTCGCGCCGCTCGGCTCGGAGCGGCAGTGCGCGCGCTATTCGGGGCTGCCGGCCGGGTGGCGCGACGACCCGAAGGCCGGGATGGTGCACCTGCGCGGCGGCGCGTTCGTGTTCGGCAGCACGCGCGGCTACGCGGACGAGCGCCCGGTGGGCGACGGCCGCACGCGCGTCGGCGGGTTCTGGATCGACCAGACCGACGTGACGATCGCGCAGTTCGCCGCGTTCGTGCAGGCGACCGGCTACGTCACCGAGGCCGAGCAGCAGGGCGGGGCGGCCGTATTCCATGTGCCGACACGCGACGAGATGAACGCGCGCGACCTCGCGTGGTGGTCGTGGGTGAAGGGCGCGTCGTGGCGTCATCCGCGCGGGCCGGGCAGCGGCGTCGACGGGATCGGCAACCTGCCCGTCACGCTCGTCACGCAGCGCGATGCGCTCGCGTATGCGCGGTGGCTCGGCCGCGACCTGCCGACCGAGGCCGAATGGGAATACGCGGGCAAGGCCGGCCGCGACGACGCGTCGCTCGACGCGGCGCCGCGCGACGCGCAGGGCAAGCCGGCCGCGAACTACTGGCAGGGCGCGTTCCCGGTGCTCGACACGGCCGAGGACGGCCATGCGGGGCTCGCGCCCGTCGGCTGCTACGCGGCGAACGGGTTCCGGCTCTACGACATGATCGGCAATGCGTGGGAGTGGACCCGGGACGCATACACGGGCCCGCACCAGTCGCATACCAACGGCGACACGGCGGCCGTTGCGCCGCCGACGCGCCGGCACGATACGCCGATGGTCATCAAGGGCGGCTCGTTCCTGTGCTCGCGTGACTACTGCGTGCGTTATCGCGCGTCGTCGCGTGAACAGCAGGAAGCCGATCTCGGCGCGTCGCATATCGGATTTCGTACGATTCTGAGGGATGCGTCATGAAGCGCGTCGTGCACTACCTGGGCGCGTGGCTGATGGTTGCGTGCGGGGCCGTTCATCCGGCTTTGGCCATCGCCGCTGAATCGACTGCAGCGACTGCTGCGACTGCTGCGGCCGTCCGCGTCGGCGTGACGCGCGGCGTGCATGCGCAGATTCTCGACGAAGTGAAGCGGGTCGCGGCGTCACGAGGATTCGGCATCGACGTCGTCGAATTCGACGATGCGTCGCGCATCGACGCGGCGCTGGCCGATGGCCGGATCGACGCGGCCAGCTTCGAGGACGCGCAACAGCTTGCCGCCACGCGCGCGCGGAAGCGCTACGCCCTGACCGGAATCGCACCGACCGTCACGCTGCCGATGGCGCTTTATTCGCGCAAGCTCAAGAACCTGAACGAACTGCAACCCGGTGCGACGGTCGCGATTCCCGACGATCCGCGCGGGATGGCCCGCGCGCTCGTGCTGCTGCAGAACGACACGCTGGTGACGCTGCGCGAGCAGGCCGGCCTGCATGCGACGCTGCGCGACGTGACCGGCAACCGGCTCGGGCTGAAGCTCGTCGCGCTGCGCCGCGAACGCCTTTACGCAGCGCTCGACAAGGCCGCGTTCGTTGCAATCGACAGCGACGATGCCGCGCGTGCCGAGCTGCAACCCGCGCGCGACAGCATCAGCCTCGAGGACGCGCGCTCGCCATATGCGAACGTGCTGACGGTGCGCGACGCAGATCGCGCGAAGCCGTGGGTGACGCAACTCGTCGCCGCCTATCACTCGGACGACGTCGCGCGCTTCATTCTCACGCGCTACCAGGATTCGGTGCGACGGCCGTGGTAGACACCTACCTGCTCGCGTGCAACGCATGCGGACGCTGCTGCAACAGTGCGCCGACGCTGTCGTTGCGCGAACTGTTCCGGCATCGTCATCGCTTCGTCGGCGCGCTGACGATCCGTCGCGTGCCGAAGCGGCGGATCGGCGAGCGCTGGCGCGCGGGCGGCCGCGAGCACGCGCTCGATGCCGACGATGTCGCGGCTTCCGATGCGCTGGCCGGGCAACTGATTCATCGCACCGGCGGCGCGGGGAGCGAATGGATCGCGCTGACGCTGCAGGGCTACGACTATCCGTCGCTCGGTCGTTGCGCGGCACTGGCCGACGACGGCCGCTGCAGCGTGCATGCGGACAAGCCGTCGATCTGCGGCGCGGTGCCGCTCGATCCGATGCTGCCCGACCGGTTGCAGTCCCGAGTGCTGGCCGCGCGGCGCGACGATGCGGGATGGCTTGGCGCGAACTGCATTGTCGACACCGCGGGCGCGCAGTCTCCCGTCGAATCGTCTTTCCCGATTCCACTGGTGACGGCCGGACAGGTCGCAGACCGTGCGGCGCTCGATGCGCATCGCGATGCGCTCGTGTTCGAGCGCGCGGTGTGGCGCGATGCGGTGTTCGCATCGTTGACCGGCGGCGGGCAGGAGGGGCATCGTGCGCTGTCGCGGCTCGCGCCCGGCGGGTACCTGACCGTGTCGATCGTGCCGGTCCTGCTCGCCGTTGCGTCGGTGTCCGCGCATTGCCGCACGCTGTGCATCGACTTCATCGACGCTCAGCGTGCATTGATCGCCGCGAACATCGAAGCGGCACTCGCACGCCGCCATGCCGGCGACCGGCCCGCGACGCGCGAGTTGCGCGGCTTCGGGGAGGCGCTCGAACGTGCGCGGCACGCGCTGGCCGCGATGCCGGCGCCCGCGGCCGGCATGCGTGAAGACGCGCCGCGCATCGACGCGTGGCTCACCGGCCAGGCCGGTGCCGATCCGCTAGCCGCGTGACGATCGCGGCACGCCGCGCGTGCCTTACAATCGCCGCTCTTTCAATCGCTTTCGATGGAGCAGGCATGTACGCGTCGACCTTCATTTTTCGCGCCGGGCAATACGACGACGAATTTCATCGGCTCGACCGGCAGATCGCCGACATGGCGCGCGCGACGCCCGGCTATCTCGGCGAGGAGACATGGGAAAACGCCGAATCGGGGCTGATCCAGAACGTCTATTACTGGGAGTCGGAGGCGGCGCTGCAGCAGTTGATGCAGCATCCGGCGCATCGCGAGGCAAAGGCGAAGCAGGCGCGCTGGCTGGACGGCTATCGCGTCGTGATTTCGAAGGTGCTGCGCGAGTACGGCGACGGCAAGCTGACGCAGCCGCATGCAGGGCAATCCGCGTGAATGGCTGTCTGAATCATTTATTTCGCATTGCAGATAAGTAACGGCGAGCCGCGTCTGGAAGCCCGTGTTGGGACGCGGGTTTTCGCGGTAACGCGTGCAAATTCTTCGTCAAGCATGGCTAGGGCTGTTGACAAAAAGCAGCGAGACGACGTCCGGCGCTGTCACCTTCAACGGCAATCTGATTACATCCTGTCTTTTGTGAGGCGGGAATGGTGCCGAGGCTGTTGCGAGGTGACCAATACGAACGCATTGCGCAGTTGCTGCCCGGCAAGGCGGGAGGCCGAGGCCGACCGGCAACCGACAACCGGGAATTTGTCGAGGCTGTTTTGTGGATTGCCCGCACAGGCAGCCTGTGGCGCGACCTCCCAGAAGAATTCGGGCGCTGGAACAGCATATACAAGCGATTCCCGCGCTGGTCCCTGGCCGGCATTTGGCACGGGGTGTTTGCCGCACTGGCCGGCGATGCGGATTTCGAGGAGGTCTTCATCGACAGCACCATTGTCCGTACACACCAGCACGCCGCTGGCGCACCCAAAAAACGTGACCAGGCGCTAGGCCGCTCTCGTGTGGCCTGAGCACAAAAATTCACGCGTTGGTTGACGGGTTGGGCATGCTGGCGAAATTCAGCCTCACCGGTGGTCAGGCAGGCGACAGCCCCGAGGCACTACCGCTGCTGGGCGAATTCAAGCCCGGCAGCGTTGCCGCCGACAAGGCCTATGACACGGACGCCCTCATTACGCATCTGCACGCAATTGGAGTGCAGGCCGTCATTCCAAGCCGCACGAACAGGCGTGAACAGCGTCCATTGGACAGACATCTCTATCGCTCCCGCAATCTGGTCGAACGGTTCTTTGCTCGAATCAAACAGTTCCGTCGCATAGCTACCCGATACGATAAATTGTCCCAGCGCTACGCGTCCTTCGTTGCTGCAGCCGCTTCGTTCATATGGCTTGTTTAAATCACTGTTGGATAACGCGCGACGCTGAGTAGGTGCCACCAGAGTTCGGAATATTAAGTAGGCTTCAGGAGGCGCTAAGATGTGGCCCGTAGCCGTCTAATGACGAGGCCATTAACGAATAACGGGGGAGTGCATGCTGCAGGTAGACCGTGGCCGGGTTACCGACCCGAAAACGCTTTCGCCGATCGAGATCGTGGAGGCCTGCGGAGAGCACGGGCAGTTGGTTGTCCAGTTCAGCACGCCCGAAGCCTACAACCCGGTGATCCTGCAATCGCTGAACGAAGCTTGCCGGCTAGCCGGGGACCGCCTTCAGGTCCGGTTCTACGGGCACTACCGGGCGCCGTTCGATGCGGCCTTGCTGCGCCATTTGCCCGAAACACGCGACCTTGCAGTCGATTGCCTTTCCGAGATCGTCCATGAAGAAGAAGTCGGCCTGCTTCCAAAGCTGAAACGCCTGAGCTTCGGGGTTTTCAAGCTGAATCGGCCCGATTTCCTCGACACGATCGACATTGGCCGACTTGAGCGGCTTGTGCTGGCTGAAAACCATAAGCGGAATATCGATCTGTCGCCTCTAGCGCGGTGCGGATCGCTGACCGAACTATTCATTCAAGGCCATTCAAAGGATATCGACGCGATCGCAGGCCTATCCCGCCTGCGCAAGCTGACGCTCAGTTCCTATGCAAAAAAGCATCCGCTCGGCTTCATCTCGGCCATCTCGGACTTGAGGGAAATGACGCTGATCCTGGGCGGTCGCGATGACATCGACGACTTGTCTAGTTGGACCGGCCAGCCTTTCGTAGACATCTTCGAGCCATAATTTATGGCAACCGAGGAGGTCAGGATGAGCGGCAAGCGGTACACGGATGAGTTCAAGATCGAGGCAGTCAAACAGGTAACCGAACGGGGTCATTCGGTGGCGGATGTG
>NZ_QOBB01000112.1:0-22995 GCF_024704855.1 Burkholderia sp. HAN2018
CTCGGCCGGCGTGAGCCACGTACCCGCGAGCTTCGCGCCGGCCGGCATGATCGGCGATTCGGCGATGCCGAGTCCGAGCCGCGTCAGCAGCAGCGGCACCCAACTGAAGCACGCGGCCGCGACGGCCTGACATGCGCCCCAGCCGATCGTCGCGAGGCCGACGATGGTGCGCGCCTTGAAGCGGTCGACCAGCAGCCCGCTCGGGATCTGCATCAGCGCGTACGTCCAGAAGAACGCGCTGAGCAGCACGCCTTCCATCGCGGGCGACAGGCTGAATTCGGTCGAGATGATCGGCAGCGCGACGGACAGCGACGCGCGGTCGATGTAGTTGATCGACGACAGCAACAACAGCAGCCAGAAAATCCGCCAGCGCACGGCCGTCGGCGCGGCGGTCGAGGCATGGGCCGTCGGGCGGGGTCCGGCTGAGTCTTCGAGGTGCATACGTGTCTCCAGTGGGAATGGGTCGCCGGTCACGCTTTCTTCGAAGCGTTGGCCAACTAATATATTAGTTGGCGATTATAGAGATACCTTCCGGTGCCGATACGGGGGTAAACCCCGGAATCGATCGATCGAGAATCCGCCACCGATCCGCCGAAATCGGTATGCGCACTAATATACTGATCGACCGGCACCCACCGAGGACGCCGGTCGCCTGCCACCCTCTAGCCCATTCATGAAGTCAGAACGCACCACCCAGGACACCTTCATCGCCCGCCTGATCCCAGCCGAATTCACGCTGGACCGCTCGCAGGCCCTGTCCGTGCAGATTCACGCGCTGTTGCGCGACGCGATCGTGACGATGACGCTGCTTCCGAACGACGTGATCTACGAGCGCGCGATCGCGGAGGCGCTCGGCGTGTCGCGCACGCCCGTGCGCGAGGCGCTGCTGCAGCTTGCACGCGAGGAGCTCGTGCTGATCGCCGCGCAATCGGGCACCTTCGTCGCGCCCGTGAAGCGCGAGCAGTTCGTCGAGAGCGCGCTGATCCGCAAGGTGCTGGAAACGGCCGCGATCCGCCGCGCGGCCGAAGTCATCAGCGCGCGCGAGCTCGAACAGCTCCACGACATCCAGGATGCGCACCGGCGCGCGATCGAACGCGGCAACGCGGTCGCGGCGATCGCGTGCGACAACGCGTTTCATGCAACCGTCAGCGCGGCCGCCCGGCTACCGCGCGTGCAGCAGCTCGTCGAGATCGTGCGCGCGCCGATCGACCGTGTGCGGCACGTGACCGTGCGCGATCCGATCGTCGGCGAGGTCACGCTTGCGCAGCATCAGAAAGTGCTCGACGCGCTCGAGCGGCACGACGCCGATGCGGCCGAGCGCGCACTGCACGAGCATCTCGACGATGCGTACGCACGGCAGCAGCGCGCGTATGACGAGCATGTCGCGTTGTTCGAAGGGCTTTGATGGTGGTAGCGGCGGCCTGAAACGCGGCCCGCGGCAGCGGGCCTGTCGCACCGCTCGCCTGCTGCCGGCGCGCTAGCGCCACGCTTGCGTGAACTCCGCGATCACGCGCGACAGGTGCGCGCGCATCGCGTCGCGGGCCCCTCCCGCATCGCGCGCCATGATCGCCGCGAAGATCCGCTGGTGATCCTCCTGCGATGCCTCGCGCAGCGCGCTCGAGTGAAAGTGCTCCTCGATCTTGTCCCACAGCGGATCGCTGCGCGCGCAGTCCCACATCGCGGTGACCATGTGCAGCAGTACCGTGTTGCCGGTCGACTCCGCGATGCGCAGGTGGAACTGGCGATCGGCCGCGTCGTACGCGGCCTTGTTGTCCATCTGTTCGCGCATCGTCGTCAGCGAGAAGAACAGCCGGTCGAGATCCGCATCCTTGCGTTCGGTCGCCGCGAGCGCGGCGACTTCCGCCTCGATCAACCCGCGTGCGCGCAGCGTCTCGATCGGCCCGGGGCCGCGCGGCACCTCGAACGTCACCGGCCGCGCGGCATCGGCCGCCGATACGTAGATGCCCGAACCGATCCGCACCTCGACGATCCCCTGCACCTCGAGCGCGATGATCGCCTCGCGCACCTGCGTGCGGCTCACGCCGAACTGGTCGGCCAGGCTGCGCTCGGACGGCAGCCGCGCGCCGGCCTCGAACGCACCGGCAGCCACCATCGCGTGAATCTGCCGCGCGAGGCCGATATAGGAGCGGTCCGCGGCATCGGCATCGCGGCTGGCTGGCTGGCTGGAAAGATCGGTCATCGAAAGGCTCGCAACAGGCTGGCCGGCGCCGTCGCGGCGCCGGATCGGCAAAATGGTACACCAATTTCGGCCCGCGTCCGGTTCGACGTATTGGCCGACGCGCCGGGGTTCGCGCCGAAGCGTCATGCCGCCGGTTGCGATCCCGACAACTGGCAAACCACTATCCCGCATAACTGGCATACCAATCATAATCCGCACACCGGAGACGGGCCGGCACGCCGCCGCCCGTCCGCCCGATGCATCAACCGCCAGCCAGGAGCCGCTCCAGTGAAGATGTCTTTCCGTTGGTACGGCGAGTCCGATCCGGTCTCGCTGCAATACATCCGCCAGATCCCGGGCGTCACGCATATCGTGTCGGCGATCTACGACGAACCGGTGGGCGAAGTCTGGCCCGCGCACAAGATCGACGCGCTGAAGGCAACGATCGAACGCGCCGGCCTGCAGTTCGAAGTCGTCGAATCGGTGCCGGTGCATGAGGACATCAAGCTCGGCAAGCCGAGCCGCGACCGCCTGATCGACAACTACCGTCAGACGATTCGCCACCTCGGCGCGGCCGGTGTCCGCGTCATCTGCTACAACTTCATGCCTGTCTTCGACTGGACGCGCACCGAGCTGTCGAAGACGCTCGACGACGGCTCGACCTGCCTCGCGTTCAGCACCGACGCGGTCGACCGGATCGATCCGGACGACGGCATCGCGCTGCCGGGCTGGGATTCGAGCTACCAGCCCGAACAGTTGCGGGCGCTGCTGGCCGAGTATCGCGACGTCGACGAGGCGGCGCTGTGGGCGAACCTCGAATACTTCCTGAAGGCGATCGTCCCGGTCGCCGAGGAAGCCGGCGTGAAGATGGCGATCCACCCCGACGATCCGCCGCGCCCGATCTTCGGGCTGCCGCGCATCGTGAAGAACCGCGACGATCTCGCACGGATCGTGCGCATCGTCGACACGCCCGCGAACGGGCTGACGCTGTGCTCGGGCTCGCTCGGCGCGGGCCCGCAGAACGATGTCGAAGCGCTCGTGCGCGAGTTCGGCGCGATGGGCCGCATCCATTTCGCGCATATCCGCAACGTGAAGGTCGATGCGAACGGCGATTTCGAGGAAACCGCACACCTGTCGAGCTGCGGCTCGCTTGACATCGCCGCAATCGTGAAGGCGTACCACGACACCGGCTTCACCGGCTACGTGCGCCCCGACCACGGCCGGATGATCTGGGGCGAGACGGGCAAGCCCGGCTACGGCCTCTACGACCGCGCGCTCGGCGCGGTCTACCTGAACGGCCTGTGGGAAGCGCTCGCGAAGTTCGACCGCACGCCGTCGCCAGTCACCCGATAACCCGCCCATCGCGGCGGCCGGCGCAGCGGATCGCCGGCCGCCCGTCACGACATTCCGCACGGAGACACCCCATGCCACGCATCCGATGGGCCATGATCCTGATGTGCTTCCTGGCCAACGTCATCAACTTCATCGATCGCGCGAACCTCGCGATCGCGGCGCCCAGCATCCGCGCCGACCTCGGCCTCGACGCGGTCGGCATGGGGCTCGTGCTGAGCGCGTTCTTCTGGACCTACGCGTTCCTGCAGTTGCCGGCCGGCTGGTTCATCGACAAGGTCGGCGTGCGCGTGAGCCTCGCGCTCGCGGTCGGCTGGTGGTCGGTGTTCACCGTCGCGACGGGCGCCGCACGCGGCCTCGCGCAACTCGTCGGCGTGCGGCTGATGCTCGGCGTCGGCGAAGCGGCTGCGATCCCGTCGTTCGCGAAGGTCGCGTTCAACTGGTTCCCGCGCAGCGAACGCGGACTCGCGAGCAGCATCTTCGACAGCGGCTCGCGCGTCGGCTCCGCGCTGTCGCTGCCGCTCGTCGCGTGGCTGATCTCGATCGTCGGCTGGCGCGGGTCGTTCGTGATCACGGGCGGCATCGGCATCGTGTGGGCGCTGGCGTGGTGGTTCGTCTATCGCGACCCGGAACGCTATCGCGCGATCGCGCCCGATGCCGTCGATGCCCTGCTCGCGCAGCGCGGCGCACCGGCCGTTGCGGCCGCAACCGACGGCCCGAAGGTGTCGTGGCTCGACCTGTTCCGCTATCGCACCGTGTGGGGCATGATGATCGGCCTGTTCTGCCTGAACTTCGCGATCTACTTCTTCATCACGTGGTTCCCGAGCTACCTGCTGCAGTCGCGCGGCTTCTCGCTCGCGTCGCTCGGCACGTGGGGCATGCTGCCCGCGCTGCTCGCGATTCCGGGCGGCTGGCTCGGCGGCTACGTGTCGGACAGCCTGTTCCGCCGCGGCTGGAGCGCGACCGCCGCGCGCAAGACCTGCCTCGTGCTCGGGATGCTGCTGTCTTCGTCGATCGCGCTGTCGGCCTTTGTCGAGAACGTCTGGGCGTGCCTTGCGCTGTTCGCGCTCGCGTATGCCAGCCTGTCGTTCGCGGGCGCCAACGTATGGACGCTCGTCGGCGAAGTCGCGCCGACGCCGGCGCATGTCGCGTCGCTCGGCGGCATCCAGAATTTCGCGGGCAATCTCGCGGGGATCTTCATCACGACGTTCACGGGCGTGATGCTGTCGATCACGAAGGGCTCGTTCGTCGTGCCGCTCGCGGTGGCCGGTGCGTTGTGCGTGGTCGGCGCGCTGTCGTACCTGTTCATCGTCGGCAAGGTCGAGCCGCTGCCGCCGCTGCGCGGCGGTGCGAACCGGCGGAACGTGGAGCCGAACGCAGCCTGACGCGGCGAGAACGCGCGGCCGGCACGCGTGCACTTTCCTTTTCGGGCCGCGCATCGGACAATGAGCCGCGCCCGCCGGCGCGGCGCCAGTCCGGCCCGCGCGCGGCGACGGCGCGCGCCACCCTCGCCGATGAAACGCTACGAAACCCTCGCCCATACGATCGCCGACGACATCCGCAACGGCAACCTCGCCGTCGGCACGCGCCTGCCGTCGCTGCGGCAGATCATCGCGCAGCACGGCGTGAGCCAGTCGACGGTGTTTCGCGCGTACTACCTGCTCGAACAGTGGGGGCTGATCCGTGCGCGCGAACGCTCGGGCTACTACGTCGCGCCGGGCGCAACGCCGGAGGCAGGCCCGGCGCCCACACGCCGCGCGAAACAGGCCGGCGCCACGCGCAAGGTCGACATCAGCAGCCTCGTATTCTCCGTCCTCGACGCAGCCACGCAGCCCGGCATCGTGCCGCTCGGCTCCGCATTCCCGTCGCCGCAACTGTTTCCGTTGCCGCGCCTCGCGAAATCGCTCGCGCAGGCCACGCGGCTCGTCAGCCCGTGGAGCACGGTCGTCGACCTGCCGCCCGGCAACGAGGCGCTGCGCCAGCAGATCGCCCGGCGCTATCTCGCGACGGGCATCTCGCAGCCCATCGACGAGATCGTCGTCACGAACGGCGCGCTCGAAGCGCTGAACCTGTGCCTGATGGCCGTCACGCGGCCCGGCGACGTCGTGGCCGTCGAAGCGCCCGGCTTCTATGCGGCGCTGCAGGCGATCGAACGGCTCGACCTGCGCGCGGTCGAGATTCCCGTCGATCCGCGCACGGGCCTCGATCTCGATGCGCTCGCGAACGCGCTCGACCGGCACGACATTCGCGCGTGCTGGTTCATGACCAATTTCCAGAATCCGACCGGGGTCACGCTGTCCACCGAAAAAAAGCGTGCGCTCGTCGAATTGCTCGCCGCGCGCGACGTGCCGCTGATCGAGGACGACGTATACGGCGAGCTGCATTTCGGCCCCGACTACCCGCTGCCCGCGCGCGCGTTCGATCGGCACGGCCTCGTGATGCACTGCAGTTCGTTCTCGAAGACGCTCGCGCCCGGCTACCGGATCGGCTGGGCCGCCGCCGGCCGGTTCGCGGAGAAGGTGCAGCGGCTCAAGCTGATGACGACGCTGTCGGCCAGCATTCCCGCGCAGGCCGGCATCGCGAACTATCTCGAGCACGGCGGCTACGACCGGCACTTGCGCAAGCTGCGCGGCGCGCTGCACACGCAGCTCGACCGGATGGACGACGCGCTGCGCCGCTGGCTGCCGGCCGGCGTCGAGTGGGTGCGGCCCGAAGGCGGCTATTTTCTGTGGCTCGCGTTTCCCGACGCGATCGACGCGATGGAGCTGCATCGCCAGGCGATCGCACGCGGGATCAGTTTCGCGCCGGGGCCGCTGTTTTCGGCCGCGCACGGCTTCGAACGTTGCGTGCGCGTGAACTTCGGCCATCCGTGGAGCCGCGACATCGAACGCGCGATCCGCGTGCTCGGCGAACTGGTCGCGCAGCCGTCGGTCCGCAAGGGCGCTTGAAGCGCGCACGGTGCGCCGCCTGCGTCACGACCCTGCACGCAACCCGTGCGCGGGTTACAGTGCTGATCCCGCCGCCCCTTCATGACTTCCCATGAGTCAACTGCCCTACCTCGATCACGACGCGCTGTTGAAACTGGCCACCGAAGCAGCGCACGTCACGCAGCCGTGCACCTGCACGAAAACGCCGCTCGCCGGATGGACGACCTTGCCGCTGTCGCTGCAGGACGCGCAACTGACCGAAGTCGCCACGCTCACGCCGCCCGGGGAGGCTGAGCCGACCTACACCGAATATCATCCGGCCGGCACGCGCTACGCGTCGGACGACGCGCCGATCGCACTGCGCCACTTCCCGTACAACCGCTGCACCGTAAGCCGCTGCCGCGCGTGCGGCCGGCTGTTCCTGCGCTACCAGGAAGGCGGCGGCTACTTCATCGACCAGCGCATCCGCGCGCTCGATCCGGCGCTCGTCGTCGACGCCGACGCGTAAGCACCCGTCACGGGCATGCACGCATGCCCGGCCCGCGCCGGCCGGCACCGGCCTGCACCGGCCTCTCGCCGGCCATCTGCTGCGCCCTTTTCGTCCCGATCTGCTGCTTGTCCCGCCGCCCCGCGTTCCCTACGCTGTCTCCGGTTGCCTGACACCCGTCGCAACGCCCTCCCGAGCCGTGCGCATCGTGCCGTGGCTCCTCTCGCGTATCCCGTCATGTATCGATATACCGTTTTCGACCGGGCGCTCGTGCACAGCCGCGCCGCCCAGTTTCGCGACCAGCTCGAGCGCTGGCAGCTCGGCACGCTGAGCGAAGACGCGTTCCGGCCGCTGCGCCTGCAGAACGGCTGGTACGTGCAGCGCCACGCGCCGATGCTGCGCGTGGCCGTGCCCTATGGCGAACTGTCCAGCGCGCAGCTGCGCGTGCTCGCGCGGATCGCGCGCGACTACGATGTGCCCGACGACGCCACCTACCGCGCCGCATGCGACGCGCAGGCCCTGCTCGGCACGCTGCGCCTGCCGACCCGCAGCGCGCATTTCACGACGCGCACCAACGTGCAGTTCAACTGGATTCCGCTCGCCAGGGCCGCCGACGTGATGGACCTGCTCGCGACCGTCGACATGCACGGCATCCAGACGAGCGGCAACTGCATCCGCAATATTTCGTGCGACGAGCGCGCCGGCGTCGCGCCGGACGAGATCGCCGATCCGCGCCCGTTCGCCGAGGTGATGCGCCAGTGGACGACGCTGCACCCCGAATTCGCGTTCCTGCCGCGCAAGTTCAAGATCGCGATCACCGGGGCGGCCGAGGATCGCGCCGCGACCGACTGGCACGACGTCGGCCTCAAGCTCGTGCGCGACGATACGGGCGCACTCGGCTTTCGCGTGAGCGTGGGCGGCGGGATGGGCCGTACGCCGACGATCGCGACGCTGCTGCGCGCGTTCCTGCCCTGGCAGCACGTGATGAACTACATCGAGGCGATCGTCCGCGTGTACAACCGCTACGGACGGCGCGACAACAAGTACAAGGCGCGCATCAAGATCCTCGTCAAGACCGAGGGGCAACGCTACATCGACGACGTCGAGGAAGAGTTCCGCCAGATCGTCGAACACGACGGCGGGCTGCACACGATCGCCCAGGTCGAGTTCGACCGCGTCGCCGCGTCGTTCGTCGCACCGTGCCTCAAGCCGCGCACGGTCAGCCTGCGCGACGCGAACCTGCGCGTGTCGGCCCAGGCGGCACACCATCCGGCCTTCGCGCGCTGGCTCGCACGCAATGTCGCCGATCACCGCGACCCGGCGCTGCGCATCGTCACGCTGTCGTTCAAGCGCCGCCTGCAGGCACCGGGCGACGCATCGCCGGACCAGCTCGATGCGCTCGCCGATCTCGCCGACCGCTTCTCGGCCGGCGAGGCGCGCGTCACGCACACGCAGAACGTCGTGCTGCCATGGGTGCATGTCGACGACCTGTTCCCGCTGTGGGAAAACGCCCGCGCGATCGGGCTTGCCAGCGCGAACGTCGGACTCCTGACGGACATGATCGCGTGCCCCGGCGGTGACTTCTGCGCGCTGGCGAACGCACGCTCGATCCCGATCGCCGACGCGATCGCCGAGCGCTTCCAGGATCTCGACATGCTGCACGACGTCGGCGACATCGACCTGCACATCAGCGGCTGCATCAACTCGTGCGGCCATCATCACAGCGGCCACCTCGGCATCCTCGGCGTCGACAAGGACGGCGCCGAGTGGTACCAGGTCACGCTCGGCGGCTCGGACGGCTCGACCGCGAGCGGCCCGGCGCGGCCGGGCAAGGTGATCGGCCCGTCGTTTTCGGCGGACGAGATCGTCGATGTCGTCGAAGCGATCGTCAACGCGTACCTCGACGCGCGGATCGACAACGACGGCCGCAGCGAACGGTTCATCGACACCGTACGCCGCATCGGCACGGAACCCTTCAAGGCCGCGGCGAACAACGCGCGCCATCAGGTGGAGCCCGCATGAAGCCAGAACACCCGACCGAACGCATCCGGCTGCTGACGCCGGTCGAACATGCCGCCGATACGCAGCGGCACGACGCCGCGACGCTGACGATCGGCAACGACGAGGAACTGCCGCCGCTTGCCGCGCAAATCGCACAGGCCGCGCGCATCGACCTGCAGTTTCCGTCGTTCACCGATGGCCGTGCATACAGCCAGGCGTACCTGCTGCGCAAGCGCTACGGCTTCACCGGCGACCTGCGCGCGACCGGCGACGTGCTGGTCGACCAGTTGCTGCTGATGGAGCGCACCGGGTTTTCGAGCGCGGTGCTCGGCGACGGCACGGACATCACGGCCGCGCAGCGGCAGCTCGACCGGTTCCCGGGCTTCTATCAGCGCGATGCGAGAACGACGATGCCGCAGCAGAACGCGGCAACGCCCGCCGCAAAATGAAACGGGCGGCACGCTGGCCGCCCCTACGAAGAACCGGAAAGGTCCGGCCGGCGCCCGCCGCGAAGCGGGCGCCGGCGTTCAGCGCGCCGCCACCGGCTTGCCGAACGCGCCGAGAATCTTCTTCTCGAGCGCGATGTAGTCGCGGCCGAAGTGGTGATCGCCCTGCGTCTTGATCACGTCGGCGCCCGTGTTCACGAGCGCCGGACACATCGTGTCCTTCTCCTCCGCGCCATAGAAGCACTGCACGAGCTGCGGCGGCACCTTCGCGATTTCCGGCGCGACCTTCAGCGCCTTGTCGCTCGCGGGCATGCCGAGCCAGCCCGTCACGCGGATCTGGAAATCGGCGGCCGGCGCGAAGCCGAGCAGCGACATCACGGCGACCTTGTCGCGCAGGTCGGCCGGCAGCCGGTTGTACGCGAACGGCATCACGTCGGCACCGAACGAGTAGCCGACCAGCGCCACGCGATTCGCATGCCAGCGCGCCATGTAGGTGCGCATCACGCGCGCGAGATCGCGGCTCACCTGCGCCGGCGGCTTCTCGCTCCAGAAATAGCGCAGGCTGTCGATGCCGACCACCGACACGCCGTCACGCTGCAGCGCCTCGGCGATCGTCTTGTCGAGATCCCGCCAGCCGCCGTCGCCCGAGATCACGATCGCGAGCTGGCCGTTGCCGCCCTTGGCCGGCAGCTCGACGAGCGGCAGATCCGACACGTCGAGTTCGTCGCTGCTGGTGGTGTCCCGCAGGTGCGACGTGACGAGCGACACGAGCTTCGCGGAATCGCCCGCGGCCGCCGTTTCGACGAAACCCGGCATCGCGCGGCGCACGATCGTCGGATCGGGCGGGCACGGCTTGAAGCGCGGATCGAGCCTGGCCGCCGGACCGACCGATACGACGCCGGCGATCGTGTTCTCCGGCGCCATCGACAGGATCTGCTTCGCGATCGCGCCGCCCTGGCCCACGCCCGCGACGATCGGCGTGAAATAGCGCGACGATTGCGCGAGGCGTTCGAGCTGGTGGCTGACCGCTTCGGCGTCGCCGTCGAGGTGGTGGCAGGTCTCCTGCTTCGCGGCGAGATTCGTCGCGTAACGCTCCGAATCGACGCCGACCGTCATCGCACCGGCTTTCGCGAGCGCATCGGCGGCCTGCTGGTCGGCCGCACTCCAGCCGGCCTCGCGCGAGAACAGCACGACGAAGCCGCGCAGCGGCCCGCCGGGCTTGGTCACGGTCACGGGCCCGTAGCGGCCGCCCGATACGGTTTCGGCTTTCACCGCGGCCGGCTGCGTGGCGCACGCGGCGCCGGCCAGCATCATTCCCGCGCAGGCGGCTGCCGCCCGCGCGATTCCCTTCTTCAACATCATGAACGCCGACCTCCAGCCAGCAATGACAGGTCCGCGAGCGTGACGAACACGCCGACCGAGCCCGAGGCCGCGAGATAACGCGGCTCCCAGTGCGGTTCGAACTTGCTCTTGAATGCGCGCAAGCCGCGGAAGTTGTAGAAGCGGCCGCCGAAGCGCCAGACCATCAGGCCGACCCGGTGCCACGGCGACGGCATCTTCGCCGCCCCCATCCCCGAGAACGGCGCGATGCCCAGGCTCAGCTTGCGGAAGCCCGCTTCCTTCAGATGCAGCGCGAGCTGCGTAAACAGATATTCCATCGCGTACGGCGATGCGTCCGGCAGGTGCCGCATCACGCCGACCGTCGCCTCGGTGTTGAGGTCGGTCGTCATGAACGTGACGAATGCGATCGGCTTGTCGGCCTGCCGCACGAGCATCACCGACTGCGTCGCCAGATAGCCGTCGTGGAACGCCGCCACCGAGAAGCTCTTCTCACGCGCGTCGCGGCTGTCGAGCCAGCCGTCGGAGATGTCGCGCAAGGCCGGCAGCGTGGCCGGCACGTCGGGCGGTGCGATCACCTCGACCGTCAGCGCATCCTTGTCGCCACGGCGCAGCGCGTAGCGCAGGTGCGACCGGTTCGAACCCTTCAGGTCGAACTGGTCGAGCGCGATATGCGCTTCCTCGCCGAGCTTCATCAGCGTGAGCCCCGCGTCGAGATACAGCGGCAGCGCGTTGGCGCGCACCTGGTAGAACGCCGCACGACCGCTGTGCGCGTGCGCGAGCGCGATGAACTTGCCGATCAGCGCAGGCCATTCCTCGCGCGGCCCGACCGGGTCGTGCAGCGCGGCCCACGTGCGGCCGTACTTCGCGTACATCAGGAACGCCTGGCGCGATTCGGAGAACAGGAACGACTTGTCGCCCATCAGCGCGAGGCCCGCATCGCTGCATTCCTGCGCGCGGATGATCCGTTCGGCATCCGACAGGTCCTGCGCCGCGGGCTTCACGAAACGGCCGGGCGCCGGGCGCAGCAGTTGCCACAGCGCGAACAGCGCGACGAACACGCCGGCTGCGAGCGTCGCGCGCAGCGCACGCGGCGCACGCGCGTCGAACGAGAAGTGCGACCACAGCTCGCGCGTGTACGGCACGTCGCGGAACGCGAAGAACAGCACCCACACCGCCAGCATCAGCACCATCGCCACCGACACGAACCAGCTCACCGTGAAGCGCTCCGCGAGCAGCGACGAATGGCGGTTGAAACGGCGGCGGCTGACGAGCAGCAGCACCAGCAGCGTGCCGAGCACGCCGGCCTCGACGAACGCGAGGCCTTTCGCGAGCGACAGCGCGAGGCTTGCGAGCGTCAGCGCGAAGGTCATCCACCACGCACCGTCGAGGCGGCGCAGCAGCCCGCGCGCGACGAACAGCAGCGCGACGCCGAGCACGCTGCAGATCACCTGCGAGCCTTCGAGCACCCACAGCGGCACGAGGTGGCGCAGGATCGCGATCCGGTGCCAGAACGCGGGCGTCGCGCTCGAGATCACCAGCATGCTACCGACCGCGAACGTCACGAGGCTCAGAAACACCGGCGCGAGCTGCGACACGCGCACGGCCTGCCGCGTGACGAGCCGGCGGCGCAGCGCACGGCCCTCGAAACCGGCCAGCAGGCCGGCCGACAGCACGAGCGGCACGCCGAAGTAGATTGCGCGATACGCGATGAGCGCGGCGACCATCGCGTGCGGGGGCACTTCGCGACCGAGCGTGAAGACCATCGCGGCTTCGAACACGCCGATCCCGCCCGGCGTATGGCCGATCATCCCGAGCAGCAGCGCGGCCGCATACACCGTGATGAAGGTCGGGAAGCCGACCGGCGCGGCCGGCAGCAGCACCCACAGCGTCAGGCCCGCGGCGACGACGTCGAGGATCGCATAGACGACCTGCGCGACGAGATCGCGCCGCGCCGGCACGTCGAACGACAGCCACTTGAAACGCGTGACGACCGGGCGCGCCGTGCTGCCGCACATCGCGACCATCGCGGCCAGCACCACGAGCAGCGCGGCGCCAGTCCACGTCAGCACGCCGGGCGCGACGTGCAGCATCGCGGCGAGCGCCTCCGGCACGCAGACCATGCCGACCGCCGCCATCAACACCATCGCGAGCGCCAGCGTGCCGCTCGTGAACACCGTCATCCGGCCGATCTGCGCGGGCGTGACGCCCGACACGCCGTACACGCGTGCGCGGACCGCGCCGCCCGTCAGTGCGCCGAAGCCGGTCGCGTTACCGAGCGCGGACCCGGCGATCGCGCCGATCCACAACGCGACGCGCGGCACCTTCGCGGCGACATAACGCAGGCCGACCGCATCGCGGGCGACGAGCGCGAGATAACTGAGGGCCGTCGCGGCCAGCGATGCGCCCCACTCGCCGACGGACATGTGACGCAACTCGCGGATCACCGACCGGTAGTCGACGGATTCCGACAGGTGCTGGAAAACCACGATCAGCAGCAGGCCGATGCCGAGCGCGAGCAGCGGCGACAGCACACGCTCGTTGCGGATCAGCGCCCGGACACGGGCGATCACCGCCGCGGCGCGGCCGGGCGAACCAGAGTGGCGGGAAGACATAGATGTTCAGTGGTGGTGCATAGCGTGTCGCGGCGCAAGACGGCCAGGCGGCGACGTATCTGGTTGTTCTGCGTGGGCGGTCGGCCGAAGAAATGGCAGGCGGCGCCTGGATCAGAACTTACGAGTATACGGAATTTATATTACAGAATCTTTCAGCTTCGGATTGTGCGGTTTTGTGGGGCCTCGCCCATCAAAAATGCATCAAAAATAGGGCGTTCGACAAACGCAAGGTGCGCATCATACCGGGAACCGGCGGGGATTTTTCATCGGATGAATGACTTGTGATGCATTTGGGAGAAATCTGCCGGGCGGAGCGCCGCGACGAGCACGAATTCGCAAGGCCGGGCGGCCTTCTTTGAATGGGGTCAAATGCTTTCGGCCAGCTTGTCATATCTTGCTGGCCCTTCGCCGCCCAAGCGCGCAAGGATGCCTGGGCGACCCGATACCAAAGAAGCAGTGCTCGCCATGACGGCCGCGGCTCAACGCGCCAAGTCGTCGGTCTGACGGCACGGAACGCTCGCCATGGCCGGGCACGGTGCTTATCGTTTCAGGCGCACCACATACAAACCCGGAGCGTTCGGATAGACACTCAGGCTGAAATTCGGCGGAGTTGAAATGAGGCTCCCCTGAATAGCCGGCTTGTACGTGACCGTCCCGCTCGATACGTCCGCCAGCTCAATCACCGGCGGGGACGGATCGGGAATGAGGTTCGACGTGAAGTTCAGGGTCAGTTTCCGGTCGGACATTTCGTAGAAGCCGCCATACGTCTTGATCTCGTAGATCACATCGGCCTGCACGCCTGCGGGAACCGGATCGGGCTTGCCCAGACACACCGTCCCGTCACGAACCACGCCGTCCTGCGGCGTCTTGAACGTATACGTCGCCACGCCATCGTCGGTCACGAGCGTCATCGTTGCATTCGGGATCGTGCTCTTCGTCACCTGTATCGACTTGTAGCCACTCGGACACTTGAATGTGGCGGTTTGATCGGTCGACGTGGTATCGGTCGCCGAACCGGTCGAGCCGTTGTTGCTGTTACTGGTGTTACCGGTTGCCTTGGCACCGCTACCGTCACCATCTCCACCGCCACATCCCGCCAGCAATACCGCCGCTCCGATCACGGTTGCCGCATACAGTCGATTCATTTTCATTTGCTTCTCTCTTATTTATTAAATATTGCTAATTATTGATGCCGCATGCCCTCTTGATCGATGCAGCCCATTCCCCACTTGGCGGGCTACGCCAGCTTTCCTTCACATAGCCGGCGCCGTCAAAACTGCGCCGTCAGCTGGAAGCCGAACGTCACAACAGACACTACACATCACCACACCAACCACTCAAACCCTAAAATATAACCCCCTCAAAATCTCAAAAAACTGCCGACTCACGCCTTGATTGAGTGCATCCCAAGAATTCAAACCCAACGACTGCAATATTCCATCCATCTTTGGAGTCGAACTGAAATATAAAATGCTCCATACCAATTCAACATCCATGCTTCTTTCTTTATCACCAAAACTCAGCAACCTCCGCAACAAAACCTCACCATTTTCACCCGACATCTCCTTTCGGTTCACACACTCCAGCAAACCCACCCGAACGTTAATACACAGGAACTCAACAACAGCCGCCCGCCATTTCTCAGGACTCGAACCGAACTGGCCACCAAACACATGGGGAAGCGCAGCATTAGGAGAAAAATCATCAATTCCAGATACGATAAGTTGCCTCTGGTAATCAATTTCCGAGAATTCTCTCATGATAATTCCCGATCTACCTTTCCGAATTTACTCATACCATCACCAGACCCAGACATATCAAAAAACCAAATCAGTAAAAAACCAAAAACCACACCCAACATTCATCCCCACCCAGACCGATCCAACCAATTCCAGCATGACGCACATCAAAAAAGATCGCGATCTAGCACCGATATCTTCCTCATGCTCTGGAATAGAGTATCCAAAGAAATCCACACGTCATTGGTTGCAACATAGGAAATCCCCCCCTCTAGCAACAATCAACCTCTCATTAATCGACCTCCTCAGCTCCCAAGCGGAGCTCGACGACACCGTGAGAAAGCTCTGCTCAAGTTGTCCCTGAATCAGCCTGGCGATAGTCACCTGCGGTAAGCCGTTCTGCGTCCGGGTCACGTGGGTGGGCGCGTCCGGCGTCGTCACAATCTGCGCCGTGCGTGCGAAGGCGCGCCGGCCAGCGATGCGGCCGCGATCAGCCAGCCCGAACCGCCGAGCGCACTCCGGCCGGCACGGCGCTCGCCGGAAGCTGTTTTCCCCGAAGCAGTAGCCGTCTCTTCGACGGCCACCGCCATTCCCAAGAGTCTGGAATACACCAGGCGGTAGGCCTTTTAGTTCATCGCTCTTTGTTTGATTTCTTTCAGACCGATGAACAGTAGCAAAGCAATCGTCAGCAAACCATAGGACGAATGTCAACAATTGACAAGTATTTTAAGGATTTGGAGTAATGCACTTTTAGGATATTTCTTATCCCTGCACTATCTCATATTAATTCACCCCATTTGAATGGTGATTAAATCAAATTCTCCAGTATTGGTTCGCAATTTACCTCGCCACTGACAAGAATCCGTCCAATACGGCACTGCATATCGATAATCGGGAAACAGTCAAGATATGTTGCCGGCAAATAGCCTCATCGGGCTATTCGGCCTCTGCTTGCATTCTTACGGGACCATGCAGCACGTGCGCGCAACCTCACTTCGCCCGCTCATGCTCCCCCAACCCGATCGCCTTGTAGTCGTAAGTCGGATAGAACTCCGTCCGATACGCACCCCACGCCGTGTCTTCGAGCACCCGATTGACCTCGCGCACCCGCGATGCCGGCAACCGCAACACGACGATCTGCCCGATCCCCATCGTCACGGTCCAGCTCACCACTTCGACGCCCGGCGGCGGAAACGCCTTGTAGAACCCCTGCTTCGCCAATTGCGCGTCCAGCTCGGCGAGCGGACGCGACTGATCGTGTTTCAGGAAGACGGTGAGCAGCACCGCATTGTCGGGCGTCGCCGCAGCCGAACCAGCGGGTACGGTCGATGTCTGGCCGATGGCCGGCGCGCTGCTGGTCACGGCCGCCACCAGCGCCGCGGCAATGGCCAAAGTACGAACCGGAAAATGAAGAGATGCCGTCATGACGCGATTCCATCGTTTCGTGGCTGGAGCCGCCATCATGCGCTGCCGGGCAAATCGCCGCAGGCAGCCGGCGCAACGCTTACGCCGCGCTTGCGCCGTCGCGCTCCCCCAGCACGTCAATGAATGCGCGCAGCTTCGCCGGCACGTGCTTGCGATTCACGTAATACAGCCACATCGGCGGCAGCGTCCGGCACGCGCCCGGCAACACCTCGACGAGCGTGCCGTCGCGCAAGTCCTGTTCGATGCGCTCGCGCATGAACGCAAACGCGATCCCGACACCGGCACGCGCCGCGTCGATCACCGCATCGGCATCGTTCGTCACGAATACGCCTTCCGGATCGAGATCGACATCGCGGCGCCCGTCGTGCAGCAGCCATTTGTGCAGCCGCCCGCTCTCCGAAAACCGGAAGCGGATACATGCGTGACGTTCGAGCGCCGCGATCGACGCCGGCGTGCCGTACCGCGCCAGATAACCGGGCGACGCGACCAGCGCGCACGAAAGCGCCGGCGCGATCCGCACGCCGATCGTCCCCGGCTGCAGCCGGTCGGCAAGGCGAATCCCCGCATCGAACCCGTCCTTCGCGATGTCGACGAGTTCGTTCTCGTAGCGGATCTCGAGCCGCACTTTCGGATAACGCTCGCGGAATGAAGCCAGCACCGGCGCGATCACGAGCGTGCGCGCCAGCGGCAGCGCAGTGACGCGCAACACGCCGCTCGGCTCGCTGCGCGCATCCCTCAGCGCGTCGCGCGCGTGCACGACCTGCCGGTACGCGGGCTCGGTCTGCCGCCAGTAGTGCTGCCCGGCCTCCGTCAGGCTCACGCCGCGCGTGCTGCGATTGAACAGCTTCACGTTCAGCTCGCCCTCGAGCTGCCCGATCGCGAGGCTGACGGCAGCCGGCGTCAGGCCGAGCGCGGCAGCCGCCCGCGTGAAGTTGCCGGCCGTCGCGACCGTCATGAACACGTGCAGCCCGGCCATCGGATCGCGTCGGCTCATCATTAGAAAAACTTGAAACTCTTTCGAGCGGAATGCGGATTCTCCCATATACCGCACCTGCCTACACTGGGGCCTGTCGTCCCACCGGAGCCTCGCATGGACCCGCTCACCGCCGCGCTGCCGCTCGCAGCCGCCCACCGTACGATCGAATCTGCACTCGCGCATGCCGCGTCGCTGCAGGTCGCCGGCGTCGCCATCGCAATCGTCGATGCCGGCGCGAACCTGCTCGCGTTCGCGCGTACCGACGACTGTTTCCTCGGCGCGATCGATCTCGCGCAGCGCAAGGCGCTGACGGCGGTCCGCTTCCGCATATCGACCGGCGCGCTCGGTGCGATGTCGGGCGACGGGCCGCTGCGCGGAATCGAGCACAGCCACGGCGGGCTCGTCACGTTCGGCGGCGGCGAACCGCTCGTCGACGGCAGCGGACGCTGCGTCGGCGCCATCGGCGTATCGGGCGGCAGCGTCGACGAAGACACCGCGATCGCCCGGCACGGCCGCGACCGCTTTCAGGCAACCCTTCCCACCACAAGGTAAGCACATGGCACGGAAACGCATCCTCATTACCGGCGCAGGCACCGGCTTCGGCCGTGAAGTGGCGCTGCGGCTCGCCGAACGCGGCCACGACGTGACGGCCGGCGTGCGCGTCACCGTCGAGATCGACGCACTGACGGACGCCGCCGCGCAACGCGGCACCACGCTGCGCGCCATCAAGCTCGATGTCACGTCGGCCGACGATCGCGCCCGCGCGGCCGAGCTGGACGTCGACGTGCTCGTGAACAACGCGGGCGTCGGCGAAGCCGGCGCGCTCGTCGACCTGCCGGTCGGGATCGTCCGCGACCTGTTCGACGTCAACGTGTTCGGGCCGCTCGAACTCACGCAGCACATCGCGCGCGGGATGCTCGCGCGCCGGCACGGCAAGATCGTGTTCGTGTCGTCGATCGCGGGCCTGATCACCGGGCCGTTCACGGGCGCCTATTGCGCGTCGAAGCACGCGGTCGAATCGATCGCCGAGGCGATGCACGCGGAGCTGGCGCCGCACGGAATCCGTGTCGCGGTCGTGAACCCCGGCCCGTACAGCACGGGTTTCAACGACCGGATGATGGAGACGACGCGGCGCTGGCACGATCCGGCCGTCCACACGGTGACGCCCGAGCGACTGACGTTCCCGCTCGAACAGCACGATCCGGAAGAGATGATCGCGAAGATGGTCGACGTGATCGACGGCGACGGCGGCGCGTTCCGCAACCTGCTGCCGCGGTCGTCGGAAACGTTCGTCCGTGCCGAACAGGCGCGCGCGTGGGAGCGTCAGCAGTAACGCAAACCGGCGGCAGCCGGCGGTTCATGCCATGCAGGAACGCCGTGCCCGCCGCCCGGCCTGTCGCGTGCGACGTTCGTCGTCGACGGCCTTCCCGACGGACGGCCCGGCGCGGCTCGTCGCAGGCCGACGCGTCGCCCGGAGCCGGGCCCGCAAACCGGCGGGCCGCGTCGCACCGCACCGCTCGCGGTCAGTACACGTCCCGCACGTAGCGGCGCGCCTTCGCGAGCCGCGCGACGTAGTCGTTCGCGGCTTCGTCCGACATGCCGCCGTGCTCGGCGACGACGGCCCTCAGCGCGGCATCGACGTCCTTCGCCATCCGCGCGGCGTCGCCGCACACGTAGAAGTGCGCGCCTTCCTCCAGCCACGCGAACAGCTCGGCGCCCTGCTCGCGCATCCGGTCCTGCACGTAGATCTTGTCGGCCTGGTCGCGCGAGAACGCGAGGTCGAGCCGCGTCAGGAAACCGCTGTCGCGCATCGCGCCCAGCTCGTCGCCGTAGTAGAAGTCCGTCTGCGCATGCTGTTCGCCGAAGAACAGCCAGTTGCGCCCGCGCGCGCCGCGCGCCTGCCGTTCGTGCAGGAAACCGCGGAACGGCGCGACGCCGGTGCCCGGGCCGACCATCACGATCGGCACGTCGCCGTTCACCGGCGGCCGGAAATGCGCGGATTTCTGCACGAACACGGGCACGCGGCCGTCGTCCGCTCGATCGGCGAGGAACGTCGACGCGACACCTTTGCGCGCGCGCCGGCCGTTGTGATAGCGCACGGCCGACACGGTCAGGTGGATCTCGCCCGGGTGCGCGCTCGGGCTCGACGCAATCGAATAAAGACGCGGCTGCATGCGCTTCAGCATCCCGACGAGTTCGTTGCCCGACAGCTCGACCGGAAACTCGTGCAGCACGTCCGCGAGTTGTTGCCCCCACAACCATTGCTTCAGGTCGCCCTTGCGGTCGTCGCCGAGCAGCGACTTCAGCGCGCCGTTCGCGCTGCGCGACGCGATGAACGCGAGCGTGTCCGGATGCGGGCGCGTGATGTCGAAATGACGCGCGAGTGCGTCGCCGAGGCGCACGTCGCCGACACCCGCCACCGACACGGGTGCATCGGCCTTCAGCGCGGTGACGGACAGCAGCTCGTCCACCAGTTCCGGGCAGTTGGTCGGCCACACGCCGAGCGCGTCGCCGGTTTCGTATTCGAGGTTCGCGCCTTCGGTCGACAGCGACACGTAGCGCGTGTCCTTCGCCGCGCCCGGACGGTTGAGCCGCAGGTTCGCGACGAGCTTCGACGGCGCCGGATGCGCCTTCGTCGGCAGCAGCCCCGACGGGCCCAGGCCGCCGGACGGCACCGCGTGCAGCGCGGCATCGGCCTCCTTGATCCGCGCGACGACGCGTTCGAGCCACTGGTCGGCCTCGCGCTGGAATTCGACGTCGCAATCGACGCGCGCACACAGGCGTGCCGCGCCGAGTTCCGCGAGCCGCGCGTCGAGCCGGCGGCCATGGCCGCAGAACTGGTCGTAGTTGCGGTCGCCGAACGCGAGCACCGCGAAGTGCACGCCGTCGAGGCGCGCGGCGCTGCCGGCCTGCAGCGCTTCCCAGAATTCGCTGCCGTTGTCGGGCGCGTCGCCGTCGCCGAACGTGCTCGTCATCAGCAGCACGTATTGCGCACCGGCGAGCGACGCCACCGGATAGTCGGACATGCACGCGGTGCGGATCTCGAAGCCCGCGTTCATCAGCTGCGTCGCGTAATCCTCGGTCAACGATTCGATGTTGCCGGTCTGCGACGCCCACAGCAGCACGACCTTCGGCCGCGTGCGCACGATCCGCACGCCGCCGGACGCGGCGGCATCGGCCGGCAGCGCGGGGGCCGCGGCGCCCGGCAAGCTCGCTGGCAGCGAGCGGCTGAACAACCCCGCGAGCATCCCGTCGAGCCAGAACCGCACCGGCGGCGTGAGCGGCGCGCCGGCCGGCAGCACCGGCACGCCGCCCTCGCGCCGCCCGGCGCTTGCCTTCAGCCCGCTGACGAACCCGGCCACATACAGCCGTTCGGTGTCCGTCAACGGCGGCGGCGCGAAGTCGGCGACGCCGAGCGCGGCCGCGAAAGTGTCGATGTCTGCCATGTCGGATTCCTGTGAAGCAGTCGCCTGCACCGTCGCCGACGCGGGCCATGCGTCGTCGGCGCGGGCATCGGGTTGCGCCGTCCGGTCGTCGGCGGACGCGAACGCAGCGGTCTCGACGCGCCGCAGCGCGACCGCGCAGTATTTCAGTTCGGGTTGCTGCGATTCGGGATCGATCGCGTCGTTCGTCACCGCGTTGATGCACAGGTCGTCGCCGTACACGTCGTTCCAGTGCATCGGCGCGAAGCAGTCGCCGCGCCGCACGCGCTCGGTCAAGACGGCCGGCAGCACCGCGCGGCCGCGCGCCGAGCGGATCTCGACGCTGTCCTTCGCGGCGATGCCGAGCGCGCTCGCGTCGTCCGGATGCAGCTCGACGAACGGGCGCGGGTTCAGCTTGTTCAGCATCGCGACCTTGCCCGTCTTCGTCATCGTGTGCCACTGATGCTGCAGCCGCCCCGTGTTCAGCACGATCGGGAACGTGTCGTCGGGCAATTCGGCCGGATCGACGTGCGGCCGGGCGAAGAAGCGCGCCTTGCCCGACGGCGTCGGGAACGCGATGCGCGGCGCGTCGTCGCCGTCGGCAGCCGGGCGCAGCGGCTGGCTCACGCCGTCGTTCAGGTAGCGGATCGGGTGCCGCTCGCGCGCGGTGCCCGGCGCGACCGGCCACTGCACGGGCCCGTCGCGCAGCGCCGCATGGCTCGCGCCGCGCAGGTCGTAGCCCGTCGCCGGATTCGAGAAGCGGACGATCTCGTCGAACACGTCGGCCGCCGACGCATAGTCGAACGCATCGCCGAACCCCATCGCGCGCGCGACTTCCGCGACGATGCGCCAGTCGGGCAGCGCGTCGCCCGGCGGCGCGACCGCCGCGCGCATCAGCGTCATGTTGCGCTCGGAGTTGATCATCACGCCGTCGCCCTCGGCCCACAGCGCGCCAGGCAGCAGGATGTCCGCGTAGCGGTTGGTCTCGGTATCGAGGAACGCGTCCTGTGCGATCACGAGTTCCGCGGCCTGCAATCCGGCGATCACGTTCTGCCGGTTCGGCACCGTGGCGACCGGGTTCGTGCAGATGATCCAGCATGCCTTGATGTCGCCGGCCGCCATCCGCTCGAACAGGTCGACGGTGCCGTTGCCGGTTTCCTTGCGCAGCGTGCCGGCCGGCACGCGCCACAGCTGCTCGACGAAACGGCGATCGTCGTCGGACGCCACCGAGCGCTGGCCCGGCAGGCCGGGGCCCATGTAGCCCATCTCGCGCCCGCCCATCGCGTTCGGCTGGCCCGTCAGCGAGAACGGCCCGCTGCCGGCGCGGCAGATCCTGCCCGTCGCGAGATGCAGGTTGCAGATCGCGTTGGTGTTCCACACGCCGTGCGTGCTCTGGTTGAGCCCCATCGTCCAGCAGCTCATCCATTCCTGCGCATCGCCGATCCATTGCGCGGCCGTGCGCAGGTCGGCTTCCGCGAGCCCCGTGATTTCAGCCACGCGCCCGGGCGTGTAGTCGGCGAGGAACGCGGGCATCGCGTCCCAGCCTTCGGTGTACGCGTCGATGAACGCGCCGTCGGTGCGGCCGTTCGCATGCAGCAGGTGCAGCAGCCCGTTGGTCAGCGCGAGATCGGTGCCCGGCCGGATCTGCAGGAACAGGTCGGCCTTGTCGGCGGTGCCGGTGCGGCGCGGATCGACGACGATCAGCTTCGCGCCGGCCTTCACGCGGTCCATCATCCGCAGGAACAGGATCGGATGGCAGTCGGCCATGTTCGCGCCGATCACGAAGAACAGGTTCGCGCGATCGAAGTCCTGGTACGACCCGGGCGGGCCGTCCGCGCCGAGCGACTGCTTGTAGCCGGTGCTCGCGCTCGCCATGCAGAGGCGCGAGTTCGACTCGATGTTGTGGGTGCCGACGAAACCCTTCGCGAGCTTGTTGACGAGGTATTGCGCCTCGATCGACATCTGCCCCGACACGTAGAACGACAGCGCGTCCGGCCCGTGCGCATCGAGCACCGCGCGCAGGCGGCGCGCGGTGTCGGCGATCGCGTCGCGCGCCGGCAGCGGCACGAGGTCGTCCTCGCGCGCGCGGC
>NZ_QOBB01000113.1:0-22433 GCF_024704855.1 Burkholderia sp. HAN2018
GGCCCGGTGCGCGGGCCGGTCAGGACATCCCGCCGCCGAGCGCGCGGTACAGGGTCATCTGGTTGTTGAGCCGGTCCAGCCGCGTCTGTTCGTCGGCGCTTTGCGCATCGCGCAGCCGCTGCTGCTGGTCGAGCCACGGTTGCACGGCGGTCGCGCCGGCCGCGAACTGCGCGGCGGCGAGCCGCTCGGCGCGCTGCGCCTGTTCGAGCGACAGCGCGCGCTGTTCGGCCTCGCGTTCGAGCTGGACGCGCGCCGACAGCGCGTTCTCGACTTCCGCGAGTGCCG
Source organism: Burkholderia sp. HAN2018 (assembly GCF_024704855.1). Classification (NCBI taxonomy): domain Bacteria; kingdom Pseudomonadati; phylum Pseudomonadota; class Betaproteobacteria; order Burkholderiales; family Burkholderiaceae; genus Burkholderia; species Burkholderia sp. HAN2018. Next base: position 286 of record NZ_QOBB01000113.1, read on the forward strand.
TGTAGAGCTTCTGCCGGAACCCAACGACGGCCTCCTCGTACTGCGTCTTCGACACCTTGATCTGCAGCTGCATCGTGTTCCACTGGATGAACGGCAGGGCCAGGCCGAGCCCGAGCGTGCCGACCGGATTCGCGAGCACGCGCTCGAGGCTCGTGCTCGACGTGCCGGCCGTGCCGGTCAGCGTGAAGGTCGGGTAGAAACTGGTACGTGTCGCGTCGACCTGCGCGAGCGATTCGCGCAGCCTGAATTCCGCCGCGCGCAAGTCGGGGCGCCGGCCGAGCAGGCTGGCCGGCAGGCCGGCCGCCACTTCCGGCGGCGGCGCGTCGGGCAGCGCGGGCGGTTCGGCCGCGCGTTGTTGTGGCGGCCGGTCGAACAGGATCGCGAGGGCGTGACGGTTCTCGGTACGCTGCTGGATCAGGCGTGTCTGCGCGGCGCGTTGCGTGGCGAGGCTTTGTTCGGCCTGCGCAAGGTCGAGCCCCGACACGGCGCCGGCCGTGTGCCGCGACCGGACGACCGCGAGCGTGCGGACCGCATACGCGATGTTCGCGTCGCCGAGCGCGATCTGCCGGTTCAGAAAGCCGATCCGCCAGTACAGCGACGCGGTCGTGCCGATCAGCGACAGCCGCGCGGCTTCGAGATCGGCGGCCGTCGCGTCGGCTTCCCAGCGCGCGGCGTCGCGCAGTGCGGCCAGCCGGCCCCACAGGTCGATTTCATAGCTAAGCGAAACGTTCGCGTTGCTCGACCGGCGCATCTGGTGCGTATCGAGCGTGCGCGACACGGCATCGTTCGCGCCGAGCGTCACGTTGGGCGTCAGGTTCGTATTCGCGAGCCCGGCCTGCAGTTGCGCGCGGTACACGCGGATCGCCGCGATCGCGAGGTCGTTGTTGGCGCGCAGCGCGTCGTCGATCAGCGCGTCGAGTTGCGGATCGCCGAAGCTGCGCCACCAGTCGCGCGTCGTGGCCGGTGCGTCGGCGGAAACCGGTGCCGACCAGTTCGCGGGCATCGCGACGGCGGGCAGCGGATCATGGCGCGCGCCCGCGCAGCCGGCGAGCAGCGCGGCCGCGCATGCGAATGCGCCGAGGCGCTGGAGCGGTGAGGAATGCGTCATGGCGGGCCTTGCGTCAGTCGCGCGCGAGCGCATCGATCGGATCGAGCCGCGATGCGTTGCGCGCGGGCATGAAGCCGAATATCACACCGGTGAGCGTCGAGCAGACGAACGCGGTCACGATCGCGCCGGCCGAGAACACCATCTTCCACTGCGCGACGAACATCGAGAACAGCGCGCCGAGCCCGAACGACAGCGCGATGCCGATCGTGCCGCCGAGCAGGCAGACCAGCACGGCCTCGACGAGAAACTGCTGCAGGATGTCGGACTGGCGCGCGCCGACCGCCATCCGGATGCCGATTTCGCGCGTGCGCTCGGTCACCGACACCAGCATGATGTTCATCACGCCGATTCCGCCGACGACGAGCGAGATCACGGCGATCAGCGACAGCAGCAGCGTCAGCGACTGGCCGGTTTTCTCGACGGTCTTCACGACGCTGTCCATGTTGTACGTGAAGAAGTCCTTGCGGCCGTGGCGCTGCTTCATCAGCGTTTCGAGGCTCTTTTCGGCGGCGGCGCTCGGCTGCCCGTCGCGCACGCGCACGGTGATGCTGTCGAGATAACGCTGCCCGAAGAGACGCCCGCTCGCGGTCGTGTACGGCACCCACACGTTCAGGCTCTTCATGCTGCCGAACGCGCTTTTCTTGTCCGCCGTCACGCCGATCACGACGCACGGCACGTTGTCGACCAGGATCACTTCGCCGATCGGGTTGCGCGTCGCGCCGAACAGCTTGCGGCGCGTGTTCTGGTCGATCACGGCCACCTGCACCTGGCGGCGCACCGCGTCCTCGTCGAATGCGACACCGAGCGCGAAGCGCATCCCGCGCGCCTGGAAGAAGCGGTCGCCGACGCCGCTCACGAGCGCGTTCACGTCGACGTTGCGGTAGCGCAGCAGCAGCGTGCGCGACGTTTCGGGCGTCGCGCTGTCGACGTACGGCTGCTCGGCGAGCGCGGCGACATCGGCGGGCACGAGCGTCTGGATCGCATCGGCGCGGCTGTCGCCCCAGTCGGTCCCCGGGTAGATGTTGATCGTGTTCGTGCCGATGCTGCCGATCTCGTCGAGCATGTAGCGCTTCGCGCCTTCGCCGATCGCGACGATCGACACGACCGACGTGATGCCGATGATGATGCCGAGCATCGTCAGCAGCGTGCGCAGCCGGTGCGACACGAGTGCGATCCACGCCATCCGGCAGGCCTCGGCGAAGCGCCCGGAGCCGGCCGCGAAGCGGCGTGCGCGCGGGGCGGCATCGGCCTGCGGATCGGGGGCGACTGCTGCGGGCGGCGACGGCGTGTCGTGACGATCGCGGGCGGACGGCGCGCCGGTTTCCGCTTCGCTCGCTTCCGCTGCATCCGCGCCCGCGGCTGCTTCCGCGAGGGCTTCCGCATGGTGGCGGTTCGGCCGGTCGGCGACGATCGCGCCGTCGCTGATCTCGATGATGCGCCGCGCATGGCGCGCGACGGCCTTGTCGTGCGTGACGATGACGATCGTATGACCGAGCGCGTTCAGCTCGTGCAGGATGCGGATCACGTCCTGGCCGCTTTTCGTGTCGAGCGCGCCGGTCGGTTCGTCGGCGAGGATCACCTGGCCGCCGTTCATCAGCGCGCGCGCGATGCTCACGCGCTGCTGCTGGCCGCCGGACAGTTGCCCGGGGCGATGGTGCGCGCGATCCGCGAGCCCGAGGCGCGCGAGCAGCTCGCGTGCGCGCGCGTGCCGCTCCGCGCGCGGCGTGCCGGCATAGATCGCGGGCATTTCGAGGTTCGCGGCGGCGTCGACGTGCGGCAGCAGGTGATAGCGCTGGAACACGAAGCCGAAGTGCTCGCGGCGCAGTTGCGCGAGCTCGTCGCTGTCGAGCATGTGCGTGTCGCGACCGCCGACCGTGTAGGTGCCTTCGCTCGGGTGGTCGAGGCAGCCGAGGATGTTCATCAGCGTCGACTTCCCGGAGCCCGATGCGCCGACGATCGCGACGATCTCGCCCGCGTGGATCGACAGGTTGACGTTGTTCAGCACGACGACGTCCTTGTCGCCGGCCGGAAAGCGTCGTGTGACGGCGGAGAGTTTCAGCAGGGGCTGGCTCATCGTCACACCACGTCCGCCAGCGGTGCGTGGTCGTCCGCGGACGCCTCGCCGATCACGACGCGTTCGCCGTCCTTCAGGCCGGCCAGCACTTCGACGCGCACGTTGTTGTTGATGCCGATGCGGACGTTGCGCGTTTCCGTGCTGCCGTCGGCGCGCAGCACGCGCACCGCGTAGGTGCCGTCCTTGCGTTTCTCACCGAGCGCGGCGGCCGGAATGCTGAGCGCGTTGCGTGCGTTGCCGAGCACGATGTTGACCTGCGCGGTCATCGAGATGCGCAGCCGGTGCTCGGGATTCGGCACCTCGAACAACGCGTTGTAGAACACCGCCGAATTTGGTTTCGTACCGCCGCCCGCGCCGCCGCCGAGTGCGCTTTGCGTCTCGGCGTAGTTCTGCGGCGCCGGCTCGATCGCGCGCAGCTTGCCGTAGTGGCGCCTGTCCGGTTCACCCAGGATCGTGAAATATGCGGTCTGGCCGGCGTTCACGCGGATCACGTCGGCTTCCGACACCTGCGCCTTCACGGTCATCGTGTCGAGATCCGCGAGCTTCAGGATCACCGGCGCCTGCTGTTGCGCGATCACCGTCTGGCCTTCCTGCGTGACGATCGCGACGACCTGGCCGTCGATCGGCGCGACGATGCGCGTGTAGCCGAGGTTGGCCTGCGCGGTCTCGATCTGGATGCGGGCCGAGCGGATCTGCGCGGCGAGCGACGCGAGCGTCGCGCGCTGCACGTCGAGCGTCGCGCGCGCGGCTTCGAACGACTCGCGCGACGTCGCGTCGTCGGGCAGCATGGCCTGCTGGCGCCGGAACGCGAGTTCCGCCTGCGTGAGTTGCGCGGCGGTCGATTGCTGCTGCGCGCGCAGGCTTTCTTCGCTGGCGCGTGCCTGCCGCAGCGCGTTTTCCGAGAGCACGGGGTCGATCTCGGCGAGCCACTGGCCCTTCGTGACCTTGTCGCCGAGCTTGACCTTCAGCGACTTCAACTGCCCCGAGACTTGCGCGCCGACGTCGACCTGCCTGAATGCCTGCAGCGCACCGGTGGCCAGCACCGCGTTTTCGAGGTCGCCGCGCGAGACGGGCGCGGACAGGTATTGCGGATGCTTGTCGGGTGCGCACGCCTTCAGCGTGACACCGGTGGCGATCGCGACGATGGCAACGGTGGCCAGCACGATGCGCCGGCGGCGATGGGTCTTCTGAGTCATGAGCGTGCGGCGAGGATGAAGCGGTGCCGGCGTTGAGTGCGGCCGGTCGGGACGATCCGGTCGGCGTCGCCTGGCGGGTTGCCCGCGGGCTTCCGCGTACACCTCGCGCGGCCGTGCCGGGTCGAATCAGCCGCTCATGGTAAGCGAGGAATTCACGACAAATCGTGTGGAAATTGTGCTGAATTGTACGGACGCCGTGCAGGAACGGAGGCCGGGCGGCGACATTGTTGCAATCTGTCAGCGCAGCGGGCGAAAGCTCGTGCGCGTGTTGCGGCGTGCGTTATCGCCGTGCGGCGACGAGGGCCATCATCGGCCGGTCGCGTTCCTCGTCGAGCGCGGGCAGGGCATCGACCTGTTCCTGCGTCGGCCCCCATTCGCCCAGGTGCGTGAGCGTGAAGCCGCTGCCGATCAGCAGGTTCACGAGCGTGCCGAGCGTGCGGTGCTGCTTGACGACGCCCGGCGCGAGCCAGTCGGTCACGCGTTCGCCTTCGCGCTGATAGCCGTCGAGCGGCCACGAGCGGTTGCCCTGCGCATCGACGACGAAACCGGGCCGGCGCGGCGCCGTATAGACCGGATGCTCGATCGAGAACACGAGCCGCCCGCCCGGCACGAGCGTGCGATGGAGCGTGCGGAACAAGGTATCAAGGTCTGCGATGTAATGGAACGCGAGCGAGCTGTACGCGAGATCGAACGCGGCATCCGGCAGCGCGAACGTTTCGAGGTCGGCGCGGCGGTACGTGATCGCCGGATGCGCGGCGTTCGATGCCGCACGTTCGAGCATGCGCTCGGACACGTCGATGCCGAGCACGCTTGCCGCGCCCTGGCCGGCGGCCCAGCGGCTGAACCAGCCGTAGCCGCAGCCGAGGTCGAGCACGCGGCGACCGGGCAGGTCGGGTAGCAGCGCGCGCAGCGCGGGCCATTCGGGGGCGCCGTCGAGTCCGTGGATCGAGCGGTTCAGGCGGCTGTAGCCTTCGAAGAAAGCCGGGTCGTCGTAGATGTTCTGCGTCATGCGTAGGGCCTCGTGCGGGCAGGGTGCGCGGTGCCGCGCGCCCGGTTCCGCGAGCTTACGCGTGCTGCCCGCCCGCGTCGATCCGGCGCTGCGTGTCGGCGTCGACGATGTCGCGGATCGCGCTGAACAGCGGTGCGGCGTCGGTATAGCGGCGGCCGTAGCCGAGATTGAACGCGTAGTCGAAATCGGGTGGATTGCTGCCCTGGGTGTGCTGCAGGATCGTCTCCAGCTTGTCGAACGCTTTCGCCGCGCGCGCTTCCGGCGACGCGGCCGCTTCGTATTCATCCCACAGTGCGACGATTTCGTCGCGCTGCACCGGATCGAGCGGCGCGGTCAACGTCAGCAGGTCGTCGCGTTCGTGCGCGCTCTTGTCGGGGTGCGCGGCCTGCTCGATCGCGGGGATGTCGCCGTGCAGCGCCTCGCCGAGATCGTGGACGACGCACAGCTTCAGCAGCTTCAGCGTGTCGATGCCGGGCAGCGCATCGGCGAATACGAGTGCCATCAGGCACAGCCGCCAGCTATGCTCGGCGGTGCTTTCCGCGCGCCCGGCCGACGTGTGGCCGCTGCGCAGCACATTCTTCAGGCGTTCGGCTTCGCGCAGGAACGCGAGCCGCGCGTGGATCGTATCGGGGTTCATGGTCGGTGTCCGTGCGATGAGCCGTCCAGCGTAAGGCGGGCACGCACGGTTCGTCCACGCATGAAATATGCGCGGGGTCGTATTACAGCGTTTCCACGAGCCGCGCGGCCGATCCGTCCGACAGCGTCATCCGTGTCCACCGGCACAGGCTGCCGCGGATCGGCACGACGCGCGACGCATTCGCGCCGGTATCGAATTCGACGCTCGGCGGCCCCGCGCGATCATGCCAGCCGAGCGTATCGAGCGCGGCTTCCATGCGGACGATTTCCGGCGTCGCATAGCGCCACAGCGACGTGCCGAGCAGCATCGACAGCGGTTGCGAGAATTCGGCTGCTCGCGCAGGCGAACAGGCGAGCAGCCGGTGCGTGAGGTCGCACACGAGATGGATGCGGCCCGCGCTGCCCGCGACGAGCCGCGCAAGCGCGTGATCGCCCGCGGAATCGAGGTGCGCGGCGAGCAGCCGTTCGGCCGTCGCGCGTTCGTCGGGCGACATCTGTTGCAGGCCGGCTTCCCAGCGTGAGATCGTCGATTGCGCCACGCCGAACAGCTCCGCCGCGTGGCTCTGCTTCACGCGGTGCAGCGCACGCCAGCGCTTGAGCTGCGGGCCGAGCGGTGGTGCGTGTAGCGGTGAGGCAGACATGGCGGTACTCCGTTCGGTATGTGCGTCGCGTTGCGGCTGCGATGGATGGAGTCGTCATTCCCGTGGTGCCTGAAGCACGACGAGTTCGACCGGCACCAGCGTTGCGCCGCCAACGACGAGATCGCCATCGGCAGTGGCCGTGATCGGCGTGGGCTGCATCGTGAGATTCAGGCCCGCCAGTGCCGTTGTCACATGCCGGGCAGGGATCGTGTACGGCCGGTCGAGCAACTGAGCGGCGACCTTCGGCGGTATGTCGAAACCCTGGGTGGAATAACGCATTCCGGCGATATTGCCTTCGAGCGCGAAACCGTCCCGCACGGCGACGTACCCGTGCGCGACCGCTGCCAGCCGATCGATTGTCGAAGCGCCATCCGGCAGCACGACACGGTAATGGCCTTTGACATGGCCGCCGATCGCCTGGAATCCGGTGAACGACCAACGCAGCGATGTCCGGTAGCGGGACGACAAGGCCGACCGCAGCGTGTCCGGCAGATCGAGGACGAAGTGCACGGGGCGGCCCAGCACGACCAGCTTCGTATGGTCTGCGGTGGTCATGAAGCCCGATACCGCTTCGTCGTACGGCTCGTCCCGCACCAGCCCCGACTTGAACAGCTGATCTTCGGATGGCGGCCGCTCGGCTTGCGTCTGCGGCTTGTGACAGCCCGGCAGCGCGACGCAGCCCGCGGCGAATGCGGCGGCGAGCCACCGTCGGCGTGCGATCGATATGGTCATTGTCTTGTCCCGTCTTGCGCGGTTCGGCCTTTTGACGCCCTCGTAGCGGGATTCTGGCGTATCCGCCGCGCGTTGTCGAACGGGAAATCTGCCTGGGCAGCGCTCGCAATCCGGCCCTGTCCAGCGGCATGCTGCGCTCTCCAGACCCGCCGCCAACGTTTTCGTCGCGCTTTCAACCGCCTCCGCCATATCTTATTATTCGGCCAGTGCGGAGGCGTACCGGCCGCCAACGGTCATGTCGAGGCGTGACGCGCCGGCACGAATGACCGCTTTTCGGCCTGTGCGTCGCTCGATGCGCGGTCGAAACGACAGGACCCGCGTGGCCAGCGCGTGTCCCAAAAAAATCACGAGAGGGCGCGATGGTACGACTGGTCTTACTGCTGCTGGGCATCGAATACTTGCGCACCCGCTGGCGCGGGCTGACCGCGCTCGGCTGGGTGTGGGTCGTCGCGGGTGTCGTGATCTTCGTCGACGCGCTCGACGGCGCGCTGCATTTTCCGATCCAGATCTTCGCGTGGCTGTTCCTGATCGAGGGGCTCGCGACGCTCGCGGTGGCCGGCAGCGGCGTCGGCGGGCAGCGCGTCCTGCGCTACGTGAAGGGGATCGCGGTCGTGGTGGCCGCCGGGCTCGTGTTCGCGGGGCATCACCACGGCCATTTCCTGCTGTCGATGATCTTCGGCACGCTGTTCCTCGTCGACGGGCTGCTGCAGTGCACCGCCGCGTGGATGGTGCGCTATCGCCGCTGGAACGTCGCCTTCGCGTGGGGTGTCGTCGAGATCCTGCTGGCGATCTTCTTCTACCAGCCGTACCCGACCCACTATGTGGGCACCGTGCCGTACTGCCTCGGCCTGCTGCTGATATTCGGCGGGATGCACATGCTGAGCCTCGCCGCACGCGTGCGGCGACTGACGCGCAATCCGGCGTTTGCGACCTCGCCGGCGCCGGCACTCGCGCCGGACCTCGACGATGCACGCGACCTGCCGCATTTTTCCCAATCTGAATGGGACGGCCCGCCCGCCGACGGCGAGCATGCGCTCACCGTGCACGTGTGGACGCCGACCGGCACGTCGAAAGCCGAAGCGCAACGCTACCCCGTGATCGACCGCTATATCGCGGCGGTGGACGTCAACGGCGTGATCTCGACCGGGCACGCGGCGCTGGAATCGCCGGAGGGCATCTATATCAGCCTGTATCCGGGCGTCGAAATCGATCGTTCTCCGGACGAATTCACGCGCATCCTGCGTGCAACCCGCGAAAACGACGTGCCGGGCTTGTTCCAGCCCGACTACGCGACCGAGTCGAAGGCATGGTGCCCGTCGACGGTGCGCGTGCGGATCCGCAACTACGATCCGGCGAAGCTGGACGCGTTCTGGTCGTCGTACCGGCAGAACGTGACGTACAACCTCACGCACCGCAACTGCTCGAGCACCGTGTCGAACGCACTCGAAGCCGCGCTCGACGGCGCGGTGTGGCGGCTGAAGGGCGCGCGCGCCGGATGGGGCGCGTTCGTGCGGTTGCTGCTCACGCCCGAGCTGTGGGTTGCCGCGCAGATCCGCAAGCGCGCGGTGACGATGGCGTGGACGCCCGGGCTCACGCTCGACTATGCGCGCGCGCTCAGCATGCTTGCCGACCCGCGGCCGTTCGCGTGGTGGAAGGTCGCGCGCTCGGCCGTGAAGGCGATCATGGCGTCGCGCCGCACGTGGCGCGAGCAGGACAACGCGGCGCTGTCGCCGGGCGGATCGGAGGCCGCGTCGTTGAAGTGACCGCGTGCCGCCGGACGAGGGACCGGCGTCGCTGAGGCCGTCACCGCACGCCCCGGCGATGTTGCCCGCCACAAGAACCCACAGATACGAACAACAATGAACAAGACGAGCGCATTCCGCATCCTGATTCCCGCCGCGCTGGCGCTGACGAGCGCCGGCTTCGCGCAGGCGAGCGTGAACGAAGTGCCACGCATGAGCGACGACGTGTACCGCACCTCGGTGTCGTTCTGCTCGAACGTCGCGGCCGCGGAGAAGATCGTGTGCCAGGGCGACATGATCGCCGCGGGCAGCCGGATCGTCGCGGCGATCGGCGGCCTGCCGCCGGCATCCGCCGCGTCGATCGACGAAGGCGCGCGCAACAAGCTGCCGGCGGCGGAGCGCAAGGGGCTCGCGCCTGTCGAGCCGCGCGCGATCGACAAGGACGACGACGTCGCCGGTCTCGCCGGCATGGTGCGCCTGTGCGACGTGTACGAATCCGAACCGGCATCGCGTGCGCGGCATCACGCGGCGTTGAAGCAGCAGGCGCCGGATGCGGCACCGCGCGTCGAGGCGTTGCTGACCGATGCGTCGACGGCGGCGCGCCAGCGCGTCAGCATCGGCGTGTGGCAGATCCTCGCGCTCGAAGGCCCCGAAGCGTCCGCCCGCGCGTGCACGCAGCTCGGCACCGGGTCGTGAGTGCCTGTTCGCCACCGATGCTTGTCGCGTGGCCATCGACGTGCGGGTGTCGATCGTGCCGTGTCCGGCGCGCCGTGACGGTCAGCAGCTCGCGATCGTGGCCGGCCTGACCTGTATCGGCTTGCCGAGCGTCCGCGCGACTGGAGAAGCCTGCACCGCGTCGCGCACGAGTGTCTGCTGCGCGCGCGACAGCGGCGCCGCGAAGCGCAGTGCGATGTCGAAGCCCGTTTCATGGTCGAGGCGATCGACGGTGACGTCCGCCGTGCACGCGGGCAGCGTCACGCCCGCGCGTCGTGCGGCCAGGTCGATCGACATGCAGACGCAGGCCGCGAGCGCGCTTTCGAGCAGTTCGTGCGGCCGCATGCCGGCGTCGCCGCCCTGGCCGTCCTTGCGTGTGTCCGAGCGCACGACGCTGCGCCCGTTGCCGATCTCGACGCAATGTGGCTTGCCGAGCCGTGTCGCGGTCACCATGGCGATGCTCCGTTGCAGGATGAGGGTGGCGACACGGTACGCCGGCGTCGCTTGCGGTGGAAGGCACCCACTGGTACCGGTACCGGTTGTAACCGGCTCGGCGGCGACCCGCGCATTCTTTCGTCCACCTTCACATTCGTGCCATGTTGCGACGGCGACAATCGCGGTCGGACATTCGACAACCGTGCGGCGCATCCCGCGACCGCATGCCTTTTCCGAGGAAACACGCCATGCTCAAGACGCTCGCCCGCGCCGCTGCCGCACTCGCCGTTGCTTCCGTGTCGCTGCACGCCGCCGCGCAGACCAGCTACGACTACCTGTTGCTCGCCGCATCGTGGGAGCCCGGCTTCTGTGCGTCGCACGACACGCCGGAATGCACGAACCTCGCCGGCTCGTATGCGGCGACGAGCCTGTCGCTGCATGGCCTGTGGCCGAACCGCTATGACGGCAACCAGCCGTTCTACTGCGGCGTGCCGCAGAACGACATCGACCTCGACAACGCGCACCAGTGGTGCAGCATGGACGCCTACCCGATCAGCAGCGCGACCCGCAACACGCTGTCGACCTACATGCCGGGCGTCGCGTCGTGCCTCGACAAGCACGAATGGTTCAAGCACGGCACCTGCTCGAACTCGGCGACGCCCGATGCCTACTGGAATCAGGCGTCCGGCATGATCAGCCGGCTCGGCAATACGTCGTTCAACGCGTTCCTGCAGGCGAACGCGGGCAAGACGGTCACGCGCAACCAGTTGCTGTCCGCATTCGAAGGCGCGTTCGGCAGCAACACGCGCAGCGCGGTGTCGCTGAAGTGCACGAAGACGAATGGCGTCAGCTATTTCACTGAAGCGTGGATCGCGGTGAAGACCAATGCGACCGCGCAGTTCCCGAGCGCCGCGTCGCTCGTGACCGACGGCAATACGCAGGGCACGTGCCCGACGTCGGGTGTGTATATCGCGAAGTAACGACGAAGGGGGGGCGGCGCGCGCGGCATCGCGGACGCCGTCGCCCGTTACGGGTTCGGCGGGACGCTCGACCACGGCAGCCGGGCCTGGTAGCCGTCACCCGTGCAGGTCGACTCGGGTGATGACGTTGGCCCGTCACGCTCGCGCCTGTGCGTGCGCTTACGCGAGCAGCCGCAACACGTCCTCGAGCGACAGCACCGTCGTGCGCGATTCGAAGGCGGTGGCGAACAGATGCTCGTGAACCACCGGGTCCGGATCGTAGCAGCAATCCTTGACCGTGTAGAGGCGGAAGTCCGCGTCGCTCGCGTGGGCGATCGACGACAGCATCACGCCCGTCGACGCGATGCCGACCATGATCAGCGAATCGACGCCTTGCTCGACCAGGCGCGCTTGCAGATCGGTACCGAAGAACACGCTGGCACGGTGCGCGACGATCAGCGGCTCGTCGGCCTGCCGACCCAACTCCGGGCATGGGCCGTCGTCGGTGAAGAGGCCGAGCTGCTTGATGCCCTGGCCGTTCTTGTTGCGCGGGCTGACTTCCGGATAGCCGGGGCTGAACCGGATGTTCGCGAACCAGACGCCGATGCCGCTTGCCCGCGCCGCGTCGCAGAGCCGGCGCGTATTGGCGAGCAAACCGGGCGCGACCGACGGGAAGAGGCCGAGGATGTCGGTCTGGTAATGCATGACGAGCAGCGCGGTGCTTGACGGCACGATGGCGGGAATCGGGGCGGATGGGGCGTCGCCGGGGTTCGTGCGGGTTGCCGTTGTGGCGATTTCCGGTGCGTTTTGCCGAGTCATGAACGAGGGTCTCCGATAGCTCGCGGGGAATTTCAGCGTCCCCGATTTGTACCGGAAAATCGGGGTGGTTGCCGATGCGATTTTCGTAGGGGCATGTTGCTGCGTCGCGCGGTGGTCTTCGTGATACCGGCGCCACGTTTGTGCGCAGCCGCAATTAGAGACCAATGGTCGGTCGCGGTAGTGCGACGCCGATGTCGATGATGGCCGATTGCGAGTGCGTGCTGCTGCCGTTCGTTCGCGGTGAATCTGAAACCGGTGACGCATCAGCACGGCCCGAATCTGCGCGAGGGCCGACACGCATCGTCGCACGCGACGCCGCTGCCAGAAAGGAAGTGTGAATGCGCCTAACGGCAACATACGTACGCGGCGACCGTTCAAACTGAAGGAAGCGTCGATATGCGTTCGATCGACATCGTGTCCGTTGCTGCCGAAAATATCGGCCCATTCGTCGCGAGCGAGCCGGACAAGCCGCTGCCACGGCACTAGTTGTCCTTACTCCTGACCGGGGTGCGCAGTACGCTCACCGACTTTTCAATACCCCCCAAAGAGCGTGAGACTGCCGTCCTGCTCCCTCGATACCCTAATCGTTTTCCCGCGAGGTAACTCGTAGTCACCCACACGTTGATCTACGGCCGAGATGCAGGAGAGGTGTTTGAGCGTGTCGTATTCAAATGCCCCTGCACCACATTCAATGCCGAAAATTTTCCACGAGTGGGGTAGCTCTCCCGAAATCGACTCTGAGACGGTGCCGTCGACAGCGTGCGCCTTGACGCGGGTTCCAGCAGGGAGATCGAGTTCGCGGTCTCGAAACCCGGAGGCAAGCGTGCACTCCACGTTGTCCAGATATTTTTCGTGGTCGAAGAAGGTGCGCTCCTTATGATGTGTAAATTGGCCGGGTGCACACTCGATCCCGCCGATCGACGCCGGCTTCGCAAGTGTCCCGTAATAAATGTAGCTCGTGCTGTCGTCGGAACGTAGCACGTAGAAGTCGCCGCTCACGTTCAGTCCGAGAAGCGGTGTGTTCGACGGGACGGTGCCGCTTTTGACCGAATGGGGTGAATTCACTTCGAGAACGACCGTTGAGCCAGGCGGAAACGTCATCCCGTCAAATACCGTTGCCCGTGTGAGGTGGTGGGTGTACCAGGCGCTTATAGCATGGTCATAGCTGTCAGCAATTGAACGATGGTTGGCAAATGCGATAGCCTGCACGAACACCAGGCAGCAGAGAAATACGACGCCGCGTCTCCATGTCTTATGCGCTCGAACGCGACTGTTTAACCCGAAGGCCGCGACGATCAGCGTGACCGGTATGGTGGCGGCAAGCGCCAGAAAAAACAGGATCGCCAAGTCTGATATCCCGTATAACGCCACGATCGAGTCTCCGTTTGATCAGTTTCTGCCACGATCCTCGTTGAAGTGCTGTCCGTATCGACTAGACCCTGATGTCGGGCAGATGTGCAGCGAGCATAGCTTATGTGTCGGGGCCGCTATTGAAAACACCGTGGTCCGGGCGATTCGCCAAGCGTGCGTTGCTTATCCGCACGCCTTTGGAATTTCGATTGTGTTACCGCTTTTGCAGCTGAATTAACCATGTCTGACTTCGCCCGCCTCTAAAAAATCGACCGCCCCGAATAAGTCGTCAACTACTCCAACACCAGCGTCCCCGTACTCCTTGAATGTAAACCGATGGCGACCGGATCAGAATATTGAACCACTGGTGCAGGTTGCCAATTGCTCAAGCCCCTGAGCGCATGTGTTCAGGCAATATGGCTCTCATGTGATTCCTTCGGCTCAGACCGGACGGGCGAGCGGCACGCCTCCTTTGGCGTCCGAGATTGGCCACAAGAGAGCCGCTCACCGACGTGTCAGGATTGTCGACAATGTTGCGGAATCGATAAACAAATGCGTCGGGTTGAAAGTAGTGCGATCAGGCATTCGTGACCTTCGCCGCTGTCACGGTCACCTCGACCAGCCAGCCGGGCTCGACAAGCCCAACTACCTGTGCGCGAGTCCGGACCGGCAGGTTTGGTTGCACTGCCGAACCAAAATATTCAGCATAGACACTCGAAAAACGCTCGTAGTCCGGAGCATCGCCGCTCACGGGATCAGCGACGAAAAGCGCTTGCACGGCAATCACATCTCCCAATGCATATCCTTTTCCTTCGAGGATTCGCTGGATTTGATCCAGCACACTTTTAGTCTGTGTTTGTATATCACCGAAATAGTCGATCGTGTGCGGCTCGGCATCGAGATTCGACGGCAGTGCGCCTATCCCGCTCAACGTAATGGTTGTCGCGCATGCAGGGATCTCGATTGCTTCCGAAAATTCGCGTGCCCACGATTCTTCGAGATACGCGGGAGTAGGGTGCCGCACAATGGTGACGCTCATCAGGTGCTCCAGAGGTGAGACTGACGGTTCTGGTGCCGTCGGTTGAATTGCCTTTCCGTGACGTACATCTGCCACTTGCGACGAGCCCGCTCGTTGTCGATGCGGATATCGAGGCTGTGTCGACGGGTAATGATACGGAGGTGTCGATAATCGGAAAAATGAATTGATTCGATAAAATCATTCGACAGCGTCGATCGATGCTGCTGCATCGGCCTAAGCCCACTGGGAGACATATGGAACTGCGCCACCTTCGCTATTTTCTGGCCATCGTCGAACTCAACAACCTTTCCCGGGCGGCCGAAACAATGTGCGTCGCGCAATCCACGCTATCGCACGCCCTTCGGCAACTCGAAGAGGAACTAGGAATTGCTCTGTTCGATCGAGTCGGGCGTGGCATTCGCCTTACACAGGCCGGCCGGGTTTTCCGCGACTATGCCGCACGCACTTGCAATGAAACGATACGAGCGAGACGTGCCCTACAGGAACTGAACGAGCTCAACGCGGGCACCTTTACCTTGGGTGCGATCCCGATATTTCCGCTGTCATTTTTACCTCGAGCGGTCTCGTCCTTTAATCAGCAGTATCCGAAGGTCCGGATCGTAGTTGAGGATCTACTCGCAACTGAGCTCGAGGAGAAACTGGCACTCGGAACACTCGATCTCGGTCTCGCCTTCCATCCAGCTTCGCGGGACGATGTCGAATCCGAGTATCTCTTCACGGAGCGGCTTGTCCTTGCTGTCGGCCGGAGCCACCCCTTCGCACAGAGGCGCCGGGTCCAATGGAAAGCGCTCGATTCAATTCCCCTTGCACTGCTGACACCAAAATTCTCGACGCGCACCCTGATCGAAGAGGCGTTCAAAACTGCCGGCGTCCAGTCGAGGGTAGTCGTAGAAATGGATACCACGGAGTCGCTTCTGGCAGTTGCCGCAGAAGGGCAACTTGCAACTATCGTTCCGGAACGTGCTGGTTCCGGCTTCGAACGCGTCAACTTGATACCCATAACGCATCCGGAGTTGTCTCGAAAACTCGGTTTGTTGTGGCCGAAAGGAACGGGGCGAACCCGTGCCGCAACCACTTTCGCAGACGTGCTGAAAGCCGCGTCCGCAAACCTGCGGCGCGACTAGAAAACGTAATCTGTGGCCGAGTCAATCGGGTCTGCGACAATTCGCACGTGGTGGCGCTTTGTCGCTACAGCTCAGCATGCTCCGATAGCCGGACAATACAAGGGCACCTTCCAAGCCCATGTCGAATGACCGGTACCGGGCAAGCCATGT
Source organism: Burkholderia sp. HAN2018 (assembly GCF_024704855.1). Taxonomy (NCBI): domain Bacteria; kingdom Pseudomonadati; phylum Pseudomonadota; class Betaproteobacteria; order Burkholderiales; family Burkholderiaceae; genus Burkholderia; species Burkholderia sp. HAN2018. The sequence goes on from NZ_QOBB01000113.1 coordinate 16,014, forward strand.
GACTGTTTCGGAGCGATTGCTGCCAATGGCCGAATTCCGAAATTGAGCGGGCCGCGCAGATATGAATCGACCGCCGTTGTGCCAGATGAAGCGCGCTTATGCTCAACACCTCAAAAAATCGACCGCCCCGAATAGGTCGTCAACCACTCCAAAGCTAAAGTCCCCGCCAACGAATTCCCATTAGCATCGAGCCCCGGCGCCCACACACAAACCGCCATCTCCCCAGGCAGCACCGCAACGATCCCGCCACCGACACCACTCTTCGCCGGCAACCCGACGCGATACACAAAATCGCCCGCCGCATCGTAAGTGCCACAGGTCAGCATCAACGCCGACAGCCGCTTGGCGGAACTCGAATCCACGATCCGCTCGCCGGTCACCGGCGCGACACCGCCATTCGCGAGAAACAGCGCGGCGCTTGCCAGCTCGACACAGTTCATCGTGATCGCGCACTGTCGGCAATACGCATCGATCACCGTGTCGGGCGGCATCTGCATGTTGCCGAAGCTCGCCATGAAGTGTGCCATCGCGCGGTTGCGCTCCGCGTGCTGCAGCTCCGACTGCGCGACGCGCGAATCGTAGTCGATGTCGTTCGCGCCGATCAGCCGCCGCACGAATTCGACGAGCGCCGTCTCGGCCTTCACGAAGCGGCGGCACAGCACGTCGGTGACGACCAGCGCCCCCGCATTGATGAACGGGTTGCGCGGCTTGCCGCGCTCGCTCTCGAGCTGGACCAGCGAGTTGAACGCGTTGCCGGAGGGCTCGCGGCCGACCCGTTCCCACAGGTCGTCGCCCAACAGCTGGAACGCGAGCGTGCACGCAAACAGCTTCGAGATGCTCTGGATCGAGAAGCGCTCGTGCGCGTCGCCGACCGTGCAAACGTTTCCGTCGAGTGTGACGACGGCCATTCCGAACTTGTCGGCGGGCACTTTCGCGAGCTCGGGAATGTAATCGGCGACCCGTCCCTGGCCAATCCAGGGGGCGAGTTCGGTGTGGATGCGTTCGAGGATCGTTTGGTAATTCATCAAGTCAGGCGGGCAGGGCATGGCCCGGATTCAGGCGAGCCCGTATGGAACCGTCCCGGCGCCGATTCGTCAAGCTCGGCCGATATCGCTCCCTTATTTTCAAGACCGCTAAACAGGCAATCGGCTGGCGCAGTATCATGCGGTACGTTTCGGCCAATGGCCGGCGTCCGGCACCGGCCGGCGCCGCCGCGGCTTCCCCGATGAACCGACCGCTGCCCATGTCTTTTCGCATCCTGCTCGTCGAAGACGACACCCGCCTGTCCACGCTGATCGCCGGCTACCTGCGCAAGAACGACTATGAAGTCGACACTGTGCTGCATGGTGACGCCGCGGTGCCGGCGATCCTGTCCATTCGTCCCGATCTCGTCATTCTCGACGTGAACCTGCCGGGCAAGGACGGCTTCGAAATCTGCCGGGAGGCGCGCAAGCAGTACGACGGCGTGATTATCATGGTGACGGCCCGCGACGAGCCGTTCGACGAGCTGCTCGGCCTGGAATTCGGCGCGGACGACTACGTGCACAAGCCGGTCGAGCCGCGCATCCTGCTCGCGCGGATCAAGGCCCAGCTGCGCCGCGCGCCCGCGCGCGCGCCCGAGAGCAGCGCGCCGCAGCCCGAACGCTACGCGTTCGGCAAGTTCTCGATCGACCGCACCGACCGCTCCGTCGTGCTGCCCGACGGCAGCACGCCCGACCTGACGTCGGCCGAATTCGACCTGCTGTGGGCGCTCGTGTGCCATGCGGGCGAAGTCGTCAGCCGCGACGACCTGATGCTGCAGTTGCGCGGCGTCGAGTTCGACGGCCTCGACCGCACGATCGACGGGCGCATCTCGAAGCTGCGCCGCAAGCTGCGCGACGACGCGAGCAACCCGCAGCGGATCAAGACGATCCGCAGCAAGGGTTATCAATTCAGCAAGCACGCGTGGGAATGACGCGGCCTTCGGGCGACGCCGTCACGTTCCGCGCGGGCATTCCCCCTGCCGGCCGGGAGCCGAGATGATCCGACGAACCCGTTCGCACCCCGATGCACCGCCGCTGCCGACGCTGCGCTACGTCAAATGGCGCTGGCTGCATTTCCGCCGCGCGTGGACCGATACGCGCGCCGACCGCATTCCGAGCTGGTCGCGCCTTTACGTGCGCACCTACCTGCATCTGCTCGGCCTCGTGCTGCTGACCGCGCTCGTGCCGGCGCTCGCGCTGTGCGTCGAATTGTCGCCGCAGGTCGTGTGGCATGCGTTCGATTCGCTGCCCGGCGACATCTGGATCGTGCTCGCGTTCGTGTTCGCCGCACCCGCGCTCGCGGCGTACCGGTGGATGCGGCCGGTGTGGTCGGATCTCGTGATGGTGCGCGAGCGCGCGATCGACTTCACGGGCGGGCGCTTCAACACGCGCGCGCGCGAATCGCACAGCGTGATCATCGGCCCGCTCGCGCGGACGCTGAATGCGCTCGCGATGCGGATGGAACGCCTGATCGCCGCGCAGCGCGACCTCACGAACGGCATCTCGCACGAGCTGCGCACGCCGCTCGCACGCGTGCGTTTCGCGCTCGAAATGCTGCGCGAGCCGGGTTCCGCGGCCGAATACCAGAGCGCGCTCGAGAGCATCGCGCAGGACGTGACCGAGCTCGAGGAACTGATCGACATGAGCCTGACGTTCGCGCGGCTCGAATACAGCTCGCTGCAGTCGAATCTCGAGATGACGGCCCCCGTCGCGTGGTTCGAACACCAGGTCAACGATGCGCAGCTGCTGTATCCGGAACGCGCGATCGAGTCGCGCATTGCGATCGCGTCGGACCTGCGGGTGAAGATGGACCGGCGGCTGATGTCGTACGCGATGCGCAACCTGCTGCGCAACGCGAGCAAGTACGCGAGGTCGCGGATCGTCGTCGGGATCTCGCTCGTGCACGGCAACATCGGGATCTTCGTCGAGGACGACGGCCCCGGCGTGCCGGAGAGCGAGCGCGAGCGGATCTTCGACGCGTTCGTGCGCCTCGACCGCCGCACCGGCGGCTATGGCCTCGGCCTGTCGATCACGCGGCAGGTGCTCCACGCGCACAACGGCCGGATCGCGGTCGTCGACCCGGTGGAACTCGGCGGCGCACGCTTCGAGATCAGCTGGCCGGTCTGACGATCCGCAACACGAGTCCCGGGCCTCCGGGCCTCGACAGCAACCCCGCACGACCCCACGACCCCGCGACAGCCGCGCGCGCCGGATTCGAGCGCGTCGTCGGCTCGTCCCGCTGTCCCTTACCCGTACCGCGTACCGATGTCTGCCCGCACCGCCACCCCATGACGATTCGTTTGGCGCACGTGCGCGCTTTGCATTACGATTGCAATTGCAACTGTGTGGGCGGGCCGATTCGTGTCAGTGGGGGCGGGCGGCCCGCGACGCAGCCGTGAAGCCGGGGCAGCCACGATGGCCGCTCCGTTGTTCATGCATTCCTGTCAGGGTCATACGTCATGCGGCTTTTGAATATCGTGTCATCTCCCCGCGGCGCGAGGTCGGCGTCGATCGCGGTCGCCAATGCCTTCGTCGATGCGTTCCGGGAAACGTGCGCGTCGATCGACGTCGATACGCTGAATGTCTGGGAAGAAGACTTGCCGGACTTCGACAGCGACGCGATCGGCGCGAAGTACAAGGGCGTCGCCAACGCGCCGATGGACGACGCGGAACAGTCGGCCTGGCGGCGCATCCAGGCGCTCGTGAAGCGCTTTCAGGAAGCGGACCGGATCGTCGTGGGCGTGCCGATGTGGAATTTCGGTTATCCGTACAAGCTCAAGCAACTGATCGATCTCGTTAGCCAGCGGAACATGCTGTTCACGTTCGACGGCAAGGCCTACGCTCCGCTGCTGGAGATTCCGCGCGCGCTGGTCATCCATGTTCGCGGACAGAGCCGGGAGACGGGCGCGGGCGCCGACAATCCCGGGTTCCGGCATCAGGCCGACTACATCGAATTCTGGTTGAGGTTCATCGGCGTGAGCGAGGTCAGGAGCCTGACCGTCGAACACACGTGGGGGGCGCGGGCGAGCGACAGCATCGAACGGGCGCAGGCCCGGGCGGTCGCGATGGCCGCGGCGTTCTGATCCGGGCGTGTCGCGCGAAGGCGTGGCGGATGCCGCCGAAGCGGCACCCGCGCACGCTCAGTACGTGCGGCCGAGCTGCAGGTAGAAGTTGCGGCGGCCGCCGGGCCCGAGCGCCACGCCGAGGTAGACCGGCCCGAACGCGGTCGACAGGCTCGTGAAGAACGTATAGCTCTGCTTGAGCGAGCCGCCGCCGATCTGCTGCCCGCTCGACCAGACGTTGCCGACTTCCGCGCTGGCGCCCACCGACAGCGCCTTGATCGGCGATGCGTTGAACGTCATCAGCTGGTTCATGTAGGTCACCTGCGCATACGCGAGCTCGTTGCCGTTCAGCTGGTCGGCCGCATACGCGGACAGATGCTGGAAGCCGCCGAGCGTGAAGTTGAACGCGTTGTTCAGGTTGGTGCCGCCGATGCTCTTGCCGCCTTCGATCGTCGCGCTGACGCTGTGGCTGCCGAACTGCTGCGCCACCATCGCCTTGCCGTAGATCTCGGTGTAGGGCGCGCTGTTGATGCTGTCGTCGAATTCGCTTGCCGAGCCCCCGTTGCGCGACACCAGCGAGCGCTCGATGCGGAACTCGGTGAAATAGCCCTTGCGCGGGAACAGCGGATCGTCGAGCTGGTCGATGACGAGCCGCGCACGCGCGATCAGCGCCTGCGACGTGAAGCTCGGCCACAGCAGCGTCTGGCCGCTGCCGTCGTCGAACGGGGACGGCAGGTTGTAGGTCGGCGAACCGTGCCCGGTCACGTACCCGATGCCGATCCGGAAATCGCCGAGCCGCGCGATCGGCAGGCCGAGGTCGATCCCGGCGCGCGCGGTCTGCATCAGGTACTGCGTGATCTTCACGTCGCCGGAGTCGTCGTACAGGTTCGCGTAGCGGCGCTGGTATTCCGCGTAGGGCGACAGATAGACGCCGTAGGCCATCGACAGCGGCTGGCGGAGTTCGACGCGCGCCGATTGCAGGTCGCTGCCGATCGTCGTGTCCGCGCGGAATTCGAGCCCCGATTCGGTGAGCCACGGGCGCCGATAGCCGACGTGCAGGCGGAAGCCGCCCTCGTCGGTCGAACTGCTCGACATGCCGAGCCCGAACAACAGGAAATTCGGCCCCCAGTATTTCTCGCGGGCGTCGATCTCGAGCACGTTCTCGTCACCGTGGCTCACGATCTGCTGCGTGACGCTCTCGAAGTTGCCGCCCGTCGTGAGGCCGAGCAGATCCTGGCTGACGGTGTTCGGATCGTACGTGTCGCCGGGCTTCACGTGCAGCGCGTTGCTGACGACCCGCTTCGGCACGCCGCCGGAGGTCTTGATCTCGATGCGCGTGATCCGGATCGGCGGCGGCAGCGGTTGCGCGTGCGCGGAGCGGTACGCCGCATATTGTTCCGGCGTGAGCGCGAAGCGCTGCAGCTTCGGCAGCGCCGCGGTCGCGGCGGCCGCGCCGGCGGCGATCGCCTGCTTCGCGTTCTGGAAATCGGTGAACGCGAGCGAGCCGAGATCCGGCGTGAGCAGCACGTCCTGCGCGTCGAGCTGCTTGCGCTGGGCGGTCACGTTCTGGCGGATCAGGATGCCGACCATCTGCTGCATCACGTCGGCGGGCGACGCGAGCGCGTCGAGCGGGCGCAGTTGCGAGCCGATGTCGACCGCGATCACGACGTTCGCGCCCATCTGCCGCGCGGTGTCGACGGGCAGGTTGCTGACGAGCCCGCCGTCCACCAGCGCGCGCCCGTTGATCTCGGCCGGCGCGAACAGGCCCGGCATGGCCATGCTCGCGCGGATCGCGAGCGGCAGCGAGCCGTGGTCGAGCACGACCATCTGGCCCGTCTGCAGGTCGGTCGCAACCGCGCGGTACGGGATCGGCAGGCGGTCGAACGGCTGGTTGGTGGGCACGGCGGCCGTCCAGTTCGCGAGCAGCGCCTGCAGCCGGTTGCCCTGCACGAGGCCGACCGGCGCCTTCACGCCTTTCTTGCCGAAGCCGAGCGTCAGCCCGTTGATGTACAGGCGTTCGTCCTCCCGGCTGGTTTGCGGCAGGTCCGCGCGATCCGTCACGTCGAACGCGATGTCCGCGAGGTTGACCTCCGACAGCCGCTTCTGCATCTCGCCGGCGGCCATGCCGCTCGCATACAGCCCGCCGACCACGGCACCCATGCTGGTGCCCGCGATGCAGTCGATCGGGATGCGGTTGTCCTCCAGCACCTTCAGGACCCCGAGATGTGCGTAGCCGCGCGCGCCGCCGCCGGACAGCACGAGGCCGATCGACGGGCGGCCGGCCGGGCCGCCGTCGGCGTCGCAGGTGTGTCCGGATGCGGCGGGCGTGGCAGCCG
>NZ_QOBB01000114.1:0-22422 GCF_024704855.1 Burkholderia sp. HAN2018
CCGCTCGGGCGCATCGTCGCGCAACGGCGGGCGGCCGAGGCCGCGCACGCGGCGCCACCCGAACAGGGCTCGATCATCCTGTTGCTGGCCACCGATGCGCCGCTCGACGCGCGGCAACTGTCGCGGCTCGCGCGCCGTGCGGGCGCGGGGCTGGCCCGCACGGGCTCGGTCTACGGGCACGGCAGCGGCGACATCGCGCTCGCCTTCTCCACCGCCTACACGATCGCGCACGACGCGTCGACCATCGCGCTGCCGGCCCTCGTCGCCGATGCGGCGCTCGATCCGCTGTTCATGGCTGCCGCCGAAAGCGTCGAGCACGCCATCGCCGATGCGTTGCTGCAGGCCGTGACGGTGGCCGGGCGCGACGGCCACGTGCGGCAATCGCTGCGCGACGCGGTGCCCGATCTCGATCGCCTGTTCAACGAAAGCCACGAAGGACGTATTGCCCAGTCATGAAGATCCTGATTTCGACCGACATCGAAGGCGTCGCCGGCGTGTTCGCCACCGAGCAGACGCGTGCCGGCAATCCGGAATACGAACGCGCGCGGCGCTGGATGACCGCCGAGGCGAACGCGGCGATCGAAGGCGCGTTCATGGGCGGCGCGCAGGCCGTGTGGGTCAACGATTCGCACGGCGGTTTCCGCAACGTGCTGCCCGACGGACTCGATGCGCGTGCGCGCGTCGTGCTCGGCAAGCCGCGCACGCTCGGGATGATGGCGGGCCTCGAACAGCAGCCCGACCTCGTGTTCATGATCGGCTATCACGCGAAATCGCAGACGCGCGGCATCCTCGCGCACACGATCAACAGCTTCGCGTTCACGCAGGTGTGGCTGAACGGCGTCGAGCTCGGCGAAGCCGGGCTGTACGGCGCGCTGGCCCGCGAATATGGCGCGCACGTCGCGCTGGCCACCGGCGACGACGTGTTCGCGGAAGAAACGCAGCCGCTGTTTCCGGATGCACATTTCGAGACGGTCAAGACGGCCGGCGGCGCTTCGAGCGGCGATACGCTCACGCCGTCCGCATCGTGTGCGCGGATCGCAGCCGCCGCGCGCGAGACGGTCGTACAGGCACTGTCGGCAGGCGTGCGCGCCGGTGCCCGTCGGCCCGCGCCGGCCGCCTGCACATTGCGTGTGCAGACGGCGGCGCTGGCCGACCTGTTCTGCGTGCTGCCGTCGCTGGAGCGCGTCGATGCGGTGACGCTGCGCTTCGACGGGCCTTCGGTCGAGCACGTGGTGCGCACGTTGAACAGCCTGTCTGCGATGTCGTTCATGCTGCGGTGATGCGTGCCGCGGCGATGTCGCCGGCGTGCGACCGATCAATGGGCGGCTGCAGGGCTCGCTGTCACGGCAAGCAGGAACGTTTCCATGGCCGCGACCAGCGCGAGCGGCGTCTCGTTCATCGGATAGTGGCCCGCATTGCGCAGCACGTCGACGGTGGCGAGCGGGTAGCGCCGCAGGTAAGTGCGGGCCATCAGCGCCGCGTCGAACGCCGGATCGTGCTCGCCGATCAGCACTTTCACCGGATGGGTGCCGGCGATCTCGTGGCTGAAATCCGTATCGGCCCACGCGCGGAAGTACGCGCCGAACGCCGGCGGCGACGAACGGGCTGCCGAATACGCGGCTTTCCACGCGACCCAGGCGGCGGGCAGCCGGCCGCCGGTGCTGCGATCGATGATGGTCCGGCGATCGGCGACGTGGTCGGCGGCCCGCTCGAATAGCGCGCGTTTCTCCGCGTCGAACGGCAGGCCGCCGCAAGGCACGGGCGTGACCGGCACGAGCGCGCGCACCCGGTCGGGCGCGATGACGGCGATTTTCTCGGCCGCCATCGCCCCCATCGAGTGGCCGACGACGCTGAAGGTCGGGAATTCGAGCGTGTCGGCAAGCGCGAGCGCGTCGGCGGCGATCTCGTCGATCGTGTAGTCGCCGGCTGTGTCGCGCATGCGGCCGTAACCTCGGTAGTCCATGAACACATAGCTGAAACGCTCACGCGACAGCCACGCTTCGACGGGTTCGAACGCGTGGGCGTCGCCGAACCAGCCGGGCAGTACAAGAACAGGGTGGGGGCCGTCCCCCACGCGATGAAACGTATTCGGCATGTCCGCTCCGATGCAGTGGTAATCCGGCCGATCAGGCCGACGGGTCTTGCGGCCGCGAGGTCGCGCAAGGGGTGGAGCGGATCGTAGATCGCGCGAAGGAGACCCGCCTTCGATATCGGGTCATTGATGATGGAATTCGGGCCGTGAGAAATACGCTGCTAGATCCCTACGAACACATTCCGCGAAGCGTGGTCGTGACCGCGAACGACTACGCGGCGGGTACGACGTTTCCGGAGCACGCGCACGTGCGCGGGCAATTCGCGTTCGCGTCGCGCGGCACGATCAGCGTGTCGACGCCGCACGGGCGCTGGCTGGTGCCGCCGCAGCGCGCGTGCTGGGTGCCGGCCGGCGTGCGACACGAAATGACGATGACCGGGCCGGTCACGATGCTCAACACGTTCGTGTCCGGCGACGCCGCGCTCGAGGCGGGCCTGCCCGAGCAGTGCGGCGTCTATGGCGTATCGGCGCTGCTGCGGCAACTGATCGACGATGCGATCGACCTGCCGGCCCTGTACGACGTCGACGGGCGCGCGGGCAAGCTGATGGCGCTGCTGGTCGCGGAAATCGCGACGATGCCGCGCCTGTCGCTGCATGCGCCGCTGCCGGCCGACGCGAGGCTGGCGAAGGTGTGCCGGCACCTGCTCGCGTCGCCGTCGATCGCGGCCGATCTCGACCAGGTGGCCGCCGATGCCGGCGTGAGCCGGCGCACGTTCACGCGGCAGTTTCGCGCGCAGACGGGCGTGAGTTTTGCCGCATGGCGCCAGCAGGTGTGCATGCTCGCGGCGATCGCCCGCCTGAGCGACGGGCAGCCGGTCACGCGCGTCGCGCTCGATCTCGGGTACGCGAGCGCCAGCGCGTTCACGTCGGCGTTTCGCCGCATTCTGGGCGATACGCCGAGCCGCTATCTGGAGATTCGGCGCTGACCGGAAGGCATCCGAGCGCACTACGCCGATGTGCCGGTTGCCGCAAAAAAATACGCGTCTGCCAACTTCGGTCAGACGCGCTTAAAGGCACTCGGTCAGAAAAAATGCGCGCACGGCCCGGTGGGTCGATATCGCGCATGACATGCGTAATTGTTGCCGATCCTGATTTAATTCCGTTTGAACGTTGCGGATAACGCAGGATACGCCGCATAACGCGCAAACGATATCCTGCCGGGGCGATGATTCATGTGCAGTCGCAGCATGCGTTTCAATCGCGCGTTCGATGCGGGGGCGGCAGCCCCAGGCACCGGGCATCGATGCCCGCGGCCTGGCGTGCTGCGATGCAGCATGAAATGATGGCGCCGCAACACGAAAAACGCCACGCGGCGTTGCGGTTTGCGGTAGCGGGCGAAGCCGGCGTGCGCCGGCTCGCGCGTCACACGTCGAAGAACACCGTTTCGTCGGGCCCTTGCATGCGGATGTCGAAGCGGTAGACGACCGGGCGGCCCGGTTGCGCGTCGCGTTTCGCGACGAGCGTCGCGCGACGCTCGGCGGGCACCGCGTTCAGCACCGGGTCGGCGGCGTTCGCGGTGGCTTCGTCGTCGAAATACACGCGCGTGAACGCATGGGTGAGGATCCCGCGCATCATCACGGTCACGTTGATATGCGGCGCCTCGCCGGCGGTGATGCGGCCCGGCTTCACCGTCTCGACGACGAAGCGCTGCTGCGCATCGGTGCCGGTGCCGACCCGCGCGAAGCCCGTGAAGCCGGATTTCGCGATGTCGTCGCGCGACGCGGGGTAGCGGCCCGCGCCGTCCACCTGCGTGAATTCGAGCACCGCGTCGCCAACGACGTTGCCGTCGCCGTCGAACACCTGGCCGACCAGCAGCACGTGCTCGCCTTCGGCGTGTGCCGCGGCGATCGTCGGCGTGAACAGGCTCTTCAGGTCGTAGTCGTATTGCTGCGGGCACAGGCCGTACGCGAAGTACGGGCCGACCGTCTGCGAAGGGGTTTGCTTCAGCGTCGTCATGGTTCAGCGCTCCATCGGGGTAGCGTCGCGGCCGCGCAGCACGATGTCGAATTCGTAGCCGAGCGCATAGCCTTCTTCGGTGATGTCCATCGAGAAGCGCGAGATCAGGCGGTCGCGCGCGGCCTCGGGCGTGCCCTGGAAGATCGGGTCGTACGCGAGCAGCGGATCGCCGGGGAAGTACATCTGCGTGACGAGACGCGAGCCGAAGTAATCGCCGAACAGCGAGAAATGAATGTGATTCGGGCGCCACGCGTTCGGATGGTTGCCCCACGGATACGCGCCGGGCTTGATCGTCAGGAAGCGGTAGCGGCCTTCGTTGTCGGTCAGGCAGCGGCCCGCGCCGAGGAAGTTCGGGTCGAGCGGCGCATCGTGCTGGTCGACCTTGTGCACGTAGCGGCCGGCCGCGTTCGCCTGCCACACCTCGACGAGCGTGTTGCGCACGGGCTTGCCGCCTTCGTCGAGCACGCGGCCCGTGACGACCATGCGCTCACCGAGCGGCTCGCCGTTCTTCACGGCGTTCTTCGTCAGGTCGTGGTCGAGCGCGCCGAGATCCTCGGCGCCGTAGACGGGCGCGTACTGGTCGCGCAGTTTCTCCTTCAGCGGGATCAGCGGGCGGGTCGGGCCGCGCTTCACGGACGAACGGTACTCGGGGTGGATATAGGCCGGATGCGACGGCCAGTCGCGCGGCGTGAGGATCGTGGGGGAATCCATCGGGCGTCTCCTGATAGGTATTTCGCGAAGTGGATGGCAGGACTTTAGCCAATCCGGAAAGTTATGCAAAATGACCTTTTTTCGCGAATCGCATAACCGTTCGTTATGTTCGACGCGCCAATGAAAATTCCGCCGGACAGGATGCCTGTCCGGCGGAAAAAGCGATCGGGCTTCGCGTCGTCGGTGACGACCCCGTGCACGGCCCTCCAGCCAGCCCGTCGCTGCTTTTTGTGTTTTCGTTCTTGTTGTTATCCGGCCTCCCTGAGCGCGCCCGTCATGACTGGCGGCCGGGATCGAACACGATCCCGTCGAATTCGAGTGACAGCGTGCCGCCGCGCAGCAGTGCCGCAGGCGTCGCGTCCCGGTCGGCGCCGAGCACGTCGCTCACGTAGTCCGCGCAGAACGCACGCCGCGTCCGCAGGTTGAAGCGGTTGCCGAGCAGCGCGTCGATCCGCTGTTCCGCCGTTGCATGCATCCGGCGCTGCGCGTCGGCGGTCGGTGCCGCGACGCGGCGTGCCAGTGCGATGCGCCCGCCGTCGGTACGGGCGACGAAGCGCGACAGCGGCGTGAGTTTCGTCCACGCAAACCCGGATTCGGCGATCACGGGCTCGTCGCCCGACGTATCGACGACGATGCCGAAGCGATTGGCCCACGTGCCCATCGTGCCCGCCGCGTCGCGCGGCGCGCTCGCCGGCACGCGAATGAACACGAGATCCCCGACGTGCGCGCTGGCGGCCAGCGTGCGGATCGTGGCGAGCGGCATCGTGCGATCCGTGTCGCGTGCATCGCGCGGGGCGGTATGGCGCGATTCGTAGGCGGCGGTTTCGGTTCGGGTGGTCATTTCGGCTCCGTCGTTCAGTGACAGCACGGAGCGGATTATGCAGACAAGTATCCGAAAGTGTTCATTTGCGTGCGAAGGTAGCCTAATATCTGACCTTGAGCATCATTTTTCGATACCAAAATGACCGAAACCGCCCAACTCATCGAAATGCTGAAGCGCCAGTTGAAGGCGCAGGGCATGACCTACCGCGACGTCGCGCGGGCGCTCGACGTCTCCGAGACGAGCGTGAAGCGGCTGTTCGCCAGCGGCCGCTTCACGCTGGAGCGTGTCGTGGAGATCGCCCAACTGCTCGGCTATACGCTCGCCGAACTCGTGCAGGAGGCTTCCGCGTCGGCGCCGAGGCTGCGCGTGCTGACCGAGCAGCAGGAGGCGCTGCTCGTGTCGGACGACAAGCTGCTGCTCGTTGCCGTTTGCGCGATCAACTACTGGACCGTGCAGGACATCGTGTCGACCTATCAGGTGACCCAGGCCGAGTGCGTGAAATACCTGCTGATGCTCGACCGGATGAACGTCGTCGCGCTGCTGCCAGGCGACCGGATTCGCGTACGCGTCGCGCGCGATTTCGACTGGCTGCCCGGCGGGCCGATCCGCCGTTATTTCCACGCGCACGCGCTCGGCGATTTTCTCGACAGCCGCTTCGACGGGGAGGGCGAGACGATGACGTTCTCGCAGGGGATGCTGACGGAGGCCGCCGCCGCGGAGCTCGAACTGGAGTTGCGCCGGCTGCGCAGCAAGGCGGCCGCGCTGCATGCGGAATCGTCGTCCGCGCCGCTCGCGCAGAAGCACGGGACGAGCTTGCTGATCGCGAAGCGGATGTGGGAGCCGGCCGGTTTCCAGGCCCTGCGGCGTCGCGCGTGATGCCTCGTCGAATGCTTGGGGCGATCCGGAAAGTTATGCAAAATGGCGTTTCATCGTCAATCGCATAACCAACCGTTATGAATAACCGTATCGCCGACGGCCGCGTCAAGTTCCGGCACCTGCAGTGCTTTCTCGCGGTCGCGCAGCTGGGCGGCGTGCAGAAGGCGGCGGAAAGCCTGTCGATCACGCAGCCGGCCGTCTCGAAGACGATCGCCGAACTGGAGGCGATCCTCGGCGTGAAGCTGTTCGAGCGCGGCCGGCAGGGCGCGCAGCCGACCCGCGAGGCGCAGCTGTTCATGCCGCATGCGAACGCGTGCGTGCTGGCACTGCGGCAGGGTGTCGGGCTGCTTGCGCGTGAGGGCGGAGCCGCCGCGGCGACGCTGGAAATCGGCATGCTGCCGACGGTCGCGGCATCGCTTGCGCCGGCGTTGATGAAGGCGCTCGCCGCGCGCTGGCCGCGCGTCGTCGTGCGGATCGCGACGGCCGCGAATGCCGATCTGCTCGAGCGCCTGAAGTCCGGCGCGATCGAGTGCGCGATCGGGCGGCTGTCGGAGCCGGAGCGGATGATCGGGCTCGCGTTCGAGCAGTTGTACAACGAGCCGCTGGTTGCGGTCGTGCGTGCCGGGCATCCGCTGCTTTCAAGCGCGGCACCGGCGGCCGAGCTCGCACGCCATCCGGTCGTGCTGCCGCCGTTCGGCACGCTGATCCGCCAGTCGGCCGAGCAGTTGCTCGGCGCCTGCGGCGCGCCGCCGCTGGATTCGTTCATCGAGGTGCTGTCGGTATCGGTCGCGCGCGCGCTGACGCTCGAGAACGATGCGGTCTGGTTCGTGCCGCTCTATGCGGCCGAATACGACCTGTCGGCCGGGGCGCTGGCACGCCTGCCGCTGCCGTCCGCGGGCACCGACGAGCCGGTCGGGCTCATCCTGCGTACCGATGCGCAGCCGTCGCCGGTCGCGCGGACGCTGATCGATGCCGTGCGCGACATCGCGCGATCGCGGTTCGGCGATGCGCGAGCGCACCAGTCGCCACGCGTGGCGCGCAAGCGGGCTCGTCGCGACGAATAACCCGGGGCGGATCGCGCGGCAAGCGCGGACCGAGCCGTCCCCGGCATTGGCCGTCCGGCCAGTAGCTGTCCCGGTGGTGCTTGGCTTATCGTACCGATTTTGGTACGATGGGTGTCAAGACGATGACGAGACAGCAGATCCAGGTCACGCTCGGCGTGCGGTTCTTCCAGACGGCTCGTGGCAACGAGCCGGTGCGCGAATGGCTGAAGTCGCTTGGGCAAGCGGAGCGAAGGGTGATCGGCGAGGAGATCAAGACCGTTCAACTCGGCTGGCCGCTCGGCATGCCGCTGGTCCGGAAGATGGCACCGGATCTGTGGGAGATCCGCGTGGCGCTGCCCGGGCGGAGCGCCCGTGTGCTGTTTACGGTCGTCGGCGACACGATGGTCCTGCTGCACGGCTTCTTCAAGCAGTCGCGCGCCATGCCGTCGGACGATCTCGATGTCACCGTCGCGCGTCTCAAAGCGTTGACGCATGCCATCTGAATTTCCCGGTTGCGCCGGAACGCACCGTCTTCGACGGGCAGGCAGCCGGCAACGCCATGCACTGGAGTACCTCATGACGACCACGAACCATCCGCATATCGGCAGCGATTTCGATACCTTCCTCGAGGAGGACGGCAATCTCGAAGCGGCCACCGCCACCGCGATCAAGCGCGTGATCGCGTGGCAGATCGGGCAGGAAATGAAGGCGCAGCACATCACGAAAACCGCGATGGCCGCGCGAATGAAAACCAGCCGCGCTGCGCTCAACCGGCTGCTCGACGAAACCGACACGAGCCTCACGCTGGCGACGCTCGCGAGCGCGGCCGCCGCGCTCGGCAAACGGCTCAGCTTCGAGCTGGTGCCGGCCTGACGAGCGTGAAGCAGCGGCGTATGGCCGGGTTCGCGCCCATACGCGTGATGCGCACGATGCGCACGGCGCAGTGGCCGGCCCTCCGGCCGGCGGGTCGGCCATGATTCGCCGGCGTGTCGCCACAAGCCGGCGAGTGCCGGCCCGCGCGCACATGCCGCGTCACTGGCGCGGTCCGGTCACCCGCAGATAGAGCAGCGCACCGCCCGCGAGCAGCAGCGGGCACAGGATGGCCCAGCCGGTCGTCAGGAACAGCCCGGCAACCGCGACCAGCGAAACCCACGCACAGCGGTAAGCGATGCCGCCGCGCGGCAGCAACTTCAGCGCGGCGGCCGCACCGAGCCCATACACCATCACGAAACATCCGGACGTCACGAGCACGAGCGGTTTCGGCCCGACGTCCGAGAGCGTCGTCGCGGCCAGCGCAACGGCTGCGAGCGTGGCGATCACGCCGAGGCTGCGGCGCGGGACGCCGCCTACCTGACTGCCTTGCGCGAGCCACGCGGGTAATGCACCGTCGCGACCGAGCGCCGCACCGAGCTTGGCCGCGCCCGCGAAATACGCGTTCATCGTGCCGAGCGTGAGCAGCAGCGCGGCTGCGGCGGCGAGCATCTGTGCATGACCGCCGATGCCGCCTGCGATCAGTTCGGCGAGCGGTGCCCCCGATGCGCCCGCGGAAGGCCCGAGCACCGTCACGCTCGCGGCGGCGACCGACAGATACAGGAATCCGACCACCACGACGGCGATGCCGGCCGAGCGCGGCATGTCGTGCGCGGGCCGTCGGAACTCGGCCGCGAGGTGCGTGATCGCTTCCCAGCCGGCGAAACTCCACACGAGCAGCGCGGCGGCCTGGCCGACCGAGAGCCAGCCGTGCGGGGCGAACGGATGCAGGTTCGCCGTGCGCGCATGCGGCGCGGAGGCGAGCACCGCCGCGAGCAGCAGCGTGACGAGCAACGCCGACAACACGAGCTGCATGCGGCCCGAAACGGTGACACCGAAAGCATTCGCGGCCGACACGGTCGCGATCAGCGCGGCAGCGGTAACGACGACGGTCGTGTGCCCGCCGCCCGTCACGGCCGCGACGTATGCGCCGGCGAACATCGCGGCAGCCGGCGCGCCGGCCGGTACCGCGAAGTAGAAGCACCATCCGACGACCGCCGCGGCTTTCGGCCCGAATGCGCGCCGGGCGTAGGTCGAGACCCCGCCTGCATCGGGATAACGCGCGCCGAGTGCGGCGAAGGTGGCCGCGAGCGGCCCGGACAACACGACCAGCGCGGCCCACGCGAGCAGGGATGCCGGGCCCGCGACCTCGGCGGCCAGCGCGGGCAGCGCGATCACGCCGGTGCCGAGCACCGCGCCGATATAAAGCGCAGCGCCCTGGAAAATCGTCAGCGAGCCCGCGTGATGAGCGGCGGGCGAGTCGGCGTGCGAGGGCATGGACAGCAGTCTCCGGAAATCTTGTTGTGCTGGAGCGCGGGCGCCCGCGCGGAAAGTCGTTCGATGCTACCCGAAGGCAGGCGGTCGCGCGGCCCCGCGATCAGTAGTCGGTGTGGTGCCGCGTGTCAGCCGATGTCAGTGGCTGCGCGCGAGCCGCAGGCGCGCATCCTCGCGCGCGGCGGGCGACAGTTCGGGGGCGTAGTGGAACGCCCCGGAAACCAGCGAGGCGACGGGCACGCCGTCGCGGAACAGCACGCGATTTCCCGCGAGGGCCGGCACCTTGTCGCCGGGCAGCAGCGTGCCGGCAAGATTCAGCGGATCGGCGCCCGTCACGCGAACGTACTGTCCGCCGCCCGGTTGTCGCCGCAGTTCGCGCAGGACCGGGATCGCTTCAGGCAGCGCGAACTGTTCGCCCGCGAGCCCGGCGACGAAGCGTCCGCCGCGAATTTCGCCGCGCGCTTCGAGGCGTTGCAGCACGCGCACGAGCTCGCGCCAGTTCGGCAGCCAGTCGGCTTCGCGTTCGAGCAACCGCCAGAACACGACGCCGTAGCGGCGCAGCAGCGTCCAGACGATGTGTTCGAGTGCGTCGGGATCGGTCGCGGGCGCACCGCGCTTCGGTGCCGGCGTTGGCGTGTCAGTCGGTGCCGAAGCGCGTTGCACGAGCGCCCAGCGGCCGGCGTCGTCCATTCCGCCGATCAGCGCACCGCCGCGCCGCGTGCGCGGCGCATAGGTCGCGCTGCGCTTGACGGCAGGCTTCAGCAGTGCACGGAGGCCCGCGTAGCTGTCTGCATTCACGAGGCCGGCCGAAACGAGTTCGCCGAGCGCCTGTTCGAGTTCGACGGGCAGCATGTGCAGGTCGTCGAGCAGCGCATCGAAGAACATCGCGCCGTGCGCGGCGAGGGTGTCGCGCACCTGGGCGGCCCGTGCGGACAGCGCCGGTTGCGCGTCGGGATCGCGCAGCGCCTGCCAGGCAGAGAGGTGGCGGCGCGGCAGCAGCACGATCGGTGTCGTCTTAACGGGCGTGCCGGCTGCGCGGGCCGGCGCGCCGATGCGCGTCCACACGAGCTTGCCGGAGCGGCACAGCTCGTCGAGCCCGCCCGCCGTGTAGTCGCTGAGCCGCGCGGGCAGCAGCGCGTCTTCCCATGCGCTCGCCGCGGCCTCGTAACCCTCGAGCTGTTCGACCACGGCCGCGAGTGCATCGCGGCCCGTACCGCGCGTGTCGGGTGTCAGGTGTTGCCAGTGGAACAGGAAGCGCATGAAGTCGGCGCGCTCCACCGGCTCGATTTCGCGGCGCAGCCGTTTCACCGTGTAGCGATGAATGCGTGCAAGCAGATGGCGTTCGCACCATTCGTCGGTCGTCGTGCCCGGTGTGAACCGGCCACGCATCACATAACCTTCGCGCTCCAGCGCCGCGAGCGCCGTCGCGACCGACGCAGGCGGCAGGCCGAGCGGTGTCGCGATCGCGTCGAGTGCAAGCGGGCCGAAACCGGTGAGCCGCGCGCGGATCACGTCGACGAGTGCGGCATCTGCTTCCCACGGCTGCGCGCAGGCAGCCGGTACCTTGAGCGTCGGCGCGATGCGGGCCTCGGGATGCAGCGCACGCAGGCACACGAGCCGTTCGACCGGCACCCACAGGGCGCCGCCGCCGGGCGTCACGAGTTTCGTCGCGCGGCGGCGTTCGGCAAGCTCCGCGAGCCGGTCGGGCCAGCCTTCGTGCGCGTGCGCTTCGCTGTCGGCGATGCATGCGAGCGTGAGCAGCGCGTCGTGCATTTCGTCGGCGTCGCGCACGAGCGGCCAGGCTTCGTCGCGCACGGCATCGATCGCGTCGGCGTCGAGCGCGCCGAGATCGTCGGCCGATTCAGGGTCGCTCCAGCGGCGCGACTGTACGGCCTGCGTGCGGCGCTCTTCCAGCGGCGCGTCGTCGAGGAACGCATACGGTTTCGCGTTCAGGATCTCGGCCGCGAGCGGCGACGGCGCGGGCAGGTCGCGCGCGATCAGCTCGATCGCACCGCTCTCGATCCGGCGCAGCAGCGCGAGCCAGCCGTCGGTGTCCATTGCGTCGTGCAGGCAGTCGTCGAGCGTCTGGTCGACGAGCGGGTGATGCGGTATCTCGCGTTCGCCGACGATGTTCTCGAGGCACGCGACCTGATCGGGAAACACGGTCGCGAGCAGATCCTCGCTCTTCATCCGCTGCAGTTGCGGCGCGGTGCGCTTGCCGCCGGTGAAGCGCGGCAGCGCGAGCGCCGTCGTCGCATTCCAGCGCCAGCGCACGCCGAACATCGGCGCGTCGAGGAGTGCCTGAACGAGGACGTGTTCGGCGCTGGCCGAACGCAGGTAACGCCACACTTCGTCGAGCGCGAAGCTGTGCGCGAGCGACAGCGACAGGATGATCGCGTCGTCGGTCGCGGCCGCCTGCAACTCGAAGTTGAAGCTGCGGCAGAAGCGCTTGCGCAGTGCGAGCCCCCATGCGCGGTTGATGCGGCTGCCGAACGGCGAATGGATCACGAGCTGCGTGCCGCCCGATTCGTCGAAGAAGCGTTCCATCACGAGCGTGTCCTGCGTCGGCAGCGCGCCGAGCGCGGCGCGGGTGCGGGCGAGGTAGTCGACGATCTGGCGGGCGGCGTCGGGCGACAGGCGGAGATCGTCGACGAGCCAGCGCAACGCCGGCGCGAGGCGGCTTTCGGCGGTGGCGGCGACGACGGTGTCGTGCCGCAAGCCGGTCGAGACGTCGGTATCGGCTTCGATCCCGGCCTTCGATTTCGCCTTCGCACCCGCTTTGGCGTCGGTCCGGGGCGCGGGCTTTCCGCCAGTCCCTTCACCGATGCGTTCACGGTTCTTGCCATGTGCGAGCCGTTCGCCGTCCGCGAACAGTCCGTCGAGCCGCGCGCGCAGCCGGCCGACCGCCGCCGACAGCTCGTCGCTGCGCCCCGGCGCCTCGCCGAGCCAGAACGGAATGTTCGGCGACTGGCCCTGCGCATCCTCGACACGCACGCGGCCCGTTTCCACGCGAATGATCCGGTACGACTGGTTGCCGAGCTGGAACACGTCGCCCGCGAGGCTCTCGATCGCGAAATCCTCGTTGACCGTGCCGACCTGGATGCCCTGCGGTTCGAGCAGCACCGCGTAGTCGGCCATGTCGGGGATCGTGCCGCCCGACGTGGTCGCGGTCATCATCGCGTTGCGGCGCCCGCGCACGGTGCCGCCGACCACGTCGCGATGCAGGTACGCGCCGCGCACGCCGCGCCGGCTCGTGAAGCCTTCGGCGAGCATCTTCATCACTTCGTCGAAGCGCTCGCGTGTCAGCCGCGCGTACGGCGCCGCGCGCGTGAAGCTCGCATACAGCGCGTCTTCCTGCCATTCCGTGCACGCCACTTCGGCGACGATCTGCTGCGCGAGCACGTCGAGCGGCGCTTCGGGAATCCGCAGCGCGTCGAGCTCGCCGCGTTGCACGCAATCGAGCAGGGCCGCGCATTCGACGAGCTCGTCGCGCGACAGCGGGAACAGGCGCCCCTTCGGCACGCCGCCGACATGGTGTCCGGAGCGGCCGACGCGCTGCAGGAACGGCGCGATGCCGCGCGGCGAGCCGACCTGGCAGACCAGATCGACGTCGCCGATATCGATGCCGAGTTCGAGCGATGCGGTGGCGACGAGCAGCTTCAGTTCGCCGCGCTTCAGCCGCTGTTCGGCGTCGAAGCGGTGCTCCTTCGCGAGACTGCCGTGATGCGCGGCGATCGCATCCTTGCCGAGTCGGTCAGCGAGATGGCGCGCCATGCGCTCGGCGGTGCGCCGCGTGTTGACGAACACCAGCGTCGTGCGGTGCGCGGCCGCGAGGCCGGCAATGCGGTCGTACACCTGTTCCCACACGTCGGTGGCCATCACGGGTTCGAGCGGCACGTTCGGCAATTCGAGTGCGAGGTCGCGCTCGCGTGTGTGGCCCGTGTCGACGATCGTGCAATCGCGCGGCGCATCGGCCGGGCCGCCGACGAGGAAGCGCGCGACCGCGTCGATCGGTTTTTGCGTGGCGGAGAGCCCGATACGCGGCAGCGCACGGCCGGCCAGCGCGTCGAGACGTTCGAGCGACAACGCGAGATGGCTGCCGCGCTTGGACGATGCGAGTGCGTGGATTTCGTCGACGATGACCGAGCGCACGTTCGACAGCATTTGCCGCCCCGACGTGGACGACAGCAGCACGTACAGCGACTCGGGTGTCGTGACGAGGATGTGCGGCGCGCGCTTGCGCAGCGCGGCGCGCTCGGCCTGCGTCGTGTCGCCGGTGCGCACGGCGGTGCGGATCGCCGGCACCGGCAGGCCGAGTTGCGCGAGCGAATCGGCGATGCCGGCGAGCGGCGCATCGAGGTTCACGTGGATGTCGTTGGACAGCGCCTTCAGCGGCGACACGTACACGACGAGCGTCGCGTCGGGCAGCGTGCCGTCATGCGCGAGCGCATCGCGCACCAGATCGTCAAGCGCGCACAGGAACGCGGTGAGCGTCTTGCCGGAGCCGGTGGGCGCGGCGACCAGCGTCGAGCGGCCGGCCTTGATGTGCGGCCACGCGAGCGCCTGCGCGCCGGTGGGCGCGGCGAACGTGCGCCGGAACCACGCGGCGACGGCCGGGTGGAACACGTCGAGCGCACGGGCGGCAGGGCGGGTAGCGGTGACGTCCATCGGAGCGTTGAAATAGGGTGCAAGCAGGGCGCAAAGCGTGCGCAAGGCGCGCACGAATCGAATCGTCAGTGTGCCAGACGTCGCGCGTGCGTGCCGGGTGCGCGTGTCGGCGAACGGGACTCAAATGGGGGCCTGCACCGTACTTTCAATGGACGGAAAGTTGCATGCGCGCCGGCGTGCCGATAGCACGCCGAATCGCATCAAATTGCGCCGAATTGCAACTAGACGCGATGCAGCCAGCCGAGCCAGTGTTCGAGCAGCGGCGTACGCGAGCACAACGACTGCGCGAGCCACAGCGTGCCGCCCCATGCGGCGCCCACGACGATCAGGTCGCAACGCCCGCTGTTCCACAGGTTGAGTGAATGACGCCGCCAGATCCACGGTACGCCGAGCGGGTTCGGCCAGTCGGCGAGCAGGTGCATCACGCCGCCGCATGCGAAGCCGAACAGCGGCGCGGCCCACAGCGGATGCGGATGATGGATGAGCCCGTGCCAGCCGAGCGCGAGCAGGGCGATCCAGCCGATGCCCCAGTGCGTGATGGTTCGATGCGTGACCCACAGGCGGCGCTTGCGGCGCCACCATGCGACTTCGAGCCAGTCGGGCGCGGTACCGCCCGCGACGCCCGCCGCGAATGCGGCGAACATGCCCGAATGCCACGGGCCCGTGGCGCCGGTTTGTGCGACGAGGGCGGCGGCGGCGACGCCGGCCGCGAAGCCGGACGCATGATGCGCGTTGTGTGATGCCATAGGAAGCGAGACGAAGAAACGTGAGGCGGCGCGTGAACGAACCAGTGATGCGGTGCGAAAGCGGGGCGCTATCTTCGCAGATCGGATCGCGCAGCGGGACGGACGTTTGCAGATTTTTTTTCACGCGTCACGTGGCCTGTCGCGCAGTTCGCAACTTTCGGTTTTTGTGCGCTGCGTGATGACGTGAACCGGTGTGAATTGCGGCCTCGCGCCCGGTGCAATTTCGACCTGTCCGCATCCGTGTCGAGAAGCGGCGGCATGACCAGGCGCACACAGCGAATGCGCTTTCATCGGATGTCACGTGTTCGACCCTTTTTGTCCCCCTATACTACGAAACCGGATATGGCCGTCGGTGCGCCGGCGGCCATGCGCGGGACAGGTGCTTTTCCTGCCTGAAGGAGATCCACATGGGGGACATGCAATGACTACGCTGAATCGCTTCAAATCATCCGCTGTCGTGCTCGCGACGGTGGCCGGCATCGGTTTCCTGCCGAACGCACCCGTCTATGCGAAGGGGCCGCAGCCGGCCGTCCTGACGAGCTCGGCGGTCGCGGTGGCCGACAAGTACAGCGCGGATGCCGCGGAGCGGATCTTCAAGGAAGGCGGCAACGCGATCGACGCGGCCGTCGCGATCGCCTTCACGCTCGCCGTCACGTATCCGGAAGCCGGCAACATCGGCGGCGGCGGCTTCATGACGATCTACAAGGACGGCAAGCCGTACTTCATCGACTACCGCGAGCGTGCGCCGCTCGCCGCGACGAAGGACATGTATCTCGACAAGGACGGCAACGTCGTCAAGGGCATGAGCCTGTACGGCCCGCGTGCGGTCGGCGTACCGGGCACGGTCGCGGGCATGTGGGAAGCGCAGAAGCGCTTCGGCAAGCTGAAGTGGAAGCAGGTGCTCGCGCCGGCGATCCACTATGCCCGCGATGGCTTCGTCGTCGACGAGCAGCTCGCGCAGCGCGGCGTCGACGCGTCGAAGGAGTTCGGCGGCAAGACCAACTTCGACAAGTATTTCTCCGGGCTGAAGGCGGGCGTGAACTTCAAGCAGCCCGATCTCGCCGACGTGCTCACGCGCATCGCGAACGACGGCGCGGAAGGTTTCTACAAGGGCAAGACGGCCGAGCTGATCGCCGCGTCGATGAAGACCGGCGACGGCAACGGGCTGATCACCACCGAGGATCTCGCGCAGTACCGCGCGGTGTGGCGCCAGCCGGTGCAGGCGAAGTGGAACGGCTATGACGTGATCACCGCGCCGCCGCCGAGCTCGGGCGGCATCGGCCTCGTGCAGTTGCTGAAGATGAAGGCCGACCTCAAGCAGGACTTCGAGGGCGTGAAGCTCAACTCGCCGCAGTACATCCACCTCGTCGCGGAAATCGAGAAGCGCGTGTTCGCCGACCGGGCGCAGTATCTCGGCGATCCCGATTTCTACAAGGTGCCGATCGCGCAGCTGACCGACGACGCCTATATCGCGAAGCGGGCGGCCGAAGTCAACCCGAAGGAGCCGTCGGATACGAAGAGCGTGCAGCCGGGCCTCGGCACGACGATGCCGGAGAAGGCCGAAACGACGCACTTCTCGGTGGTCGACAAGTGGGGCAACGCGGTGTCGAACACCTACACGGTCAACGGCTATTTCGGTTCGGGCGTGATCGCCGACGGCACGGGCATCGTGCTGAACGACGAGATGGACGACTTCTCCGCGAAGCCGGGCGTGGCGAACATGTTCGGCGTGGTCGGCAGCGACGCGAACGCGATCGAACCGAAGAAGCGCCCGCTGTCGTCGATGTCGCCGACGATCATGACGAAGGACGGCAAGGTGTCGCTGGTGATCGGCACGCCGGGCGGCTCGCGCATCTTCACGTCGATCTTCCAGGTGATCAACAACATCTACGATTTCAAGATGCCGTTAAAGGAAGCGGTCGGCGCGATGCGCTTCCATCACCAGCTGCTGCCGCCGAACACGATCTTCTGGGAGCCGTACCACCCGATCGAAGGCGAACTCGCGAAGCAGATCGAGGCGCGCGGCTACACGCTGAAGGGGCAGGATTTCAGCGGCGACATCCAGGTGATCAAGATCGACGGCAAGACGCCGGAGGCGATGGCCGACCCGCGCGGGCGTGGTGTGACGCGGGTCATTCGCTGATGTGAAGCGGTGCGTGCGCGGTTGCGAAGGCTGCCGCGCACGCCGTGTTCCGCGGCGGGGCGCCGGATGCCCGCTGCGGAACGCACTCAGCCGGTCGTCCGGATGAATCCGGCGATCCGCGCCGCGATAGCGTCGGGCGCATCCTCGAAACAGTAATGCCCGACACCCGCCAACCGCTCGACGGGCGCGGACGGACACAGCGCGGTGAAGAGCGGCAGGAAGTGTTCCGCGCCGAGTGTCCGGTCGGCGTCTCCCCAGATCGCGAGCGCGGGTTTCTCGCGTATCGCGCGCAATGCCGCCGCATCGGGCACTTCGAACCGGTGCGCGCCCGCGGCAAACCCGCGGGCCCATCCGATCGCGCCGAGACAGTCCGCCGGTTGCGAGAACGGCGCACCGTACGCGGCAATCCACGTGTCGGTGATGACTGCGTGGTTCTCGAAACCGTTCAGTTTCAGCGTGCTCAGGATGTTGAAGCCGAGCTGACCGAGCACGGTTTCGAGCGTGTCGTCGGCCGCCGCGCGCATGATCCACTGGAACCACGGCGCACCGCGACCGTTCGCATTCAGGCGCTCGACGAGATCGGGCTGGCCGAACGGCGTCGGCCCGTTCGCCGACACGATGCGCCGGATCCGGTCCGGATGACGCGCGGCGAGCCCCATGCCGACCGGGCCGCCGAAATCGTGCATCACGAGCGTGATGCGCTCGAGGCCGCGCGCGAGCACGAAGCGCTCGAGGTTGTCGATATGGTCCTGCAACCAGTAGCTGCGATCCTGCGGCGTCGCGCTTTTGCCGAATCCCATGTGATCGGGCACGACGATGCGGTGCGTCGGACGCAGCGCCGCAACCAGATGGCGGAACAGGTAACCCCACGTAGGTTCGCCATGCAGGCACAGAACGGTTTCGCCGTCGTGCGGGCCTTCGTCCACGTAGTGCATCCGGAAGCCGGATGCGTCGTCGAAATGCGGGGTGAAAGGAAAGGTGCCGTCGAACGTGGCATCGGACCGGATCATCGAGCGCTCCTTCGGTAGTCGGATAGTTTGGTTTCAAGTTGAAACCGAATCGAAGCGTAGGATATCGGGTTGCAAGTTGCAACCAAAAAGAGGGCCGCGGCAATCGACGGATGCCCGGCACGTTGGTGCGGGATGATGTGCCGGAACGGGGAAATGCCGGAATTTATAGGCCAGATGTACGAACTGAAGTGCCAATGAGGCCCGAATCGGCCATGGCGTTCGTTGATCGGGAACAGTCGAGCCCCGCGCGATTGATCTTTCGTGTGACGAGTTTTATATTGCAACCATTCATTTCAAAGAGAGTAACCGCCGTTCCGGCCGCATTCCCGGAACGGTATCGCCTCATGCATCGATGAACAGACGAACCACGCACGAAGATTCCCTTTGCGGCGTTGCCCGCCCGCTGGACGCGATCGGCGACTGGTGGTCGCTGCTGATCGTCCGCGATGCGTTCGACGGGTTGCGCCGCTTCGGCGAATTCCAGAAGAACCTCGGGCTGGCCAAGAACATCCTGGCCGCGCGTCTGCGCAACCTGGTCGCGCACGGGATCATGGACATCGTGCCGGCCGCGGACGGCGGCGCACATCATGAATACGTGCTGACCGAGAAAGGGCGCGGCCTGTTTCCGCTGCTCGTCGCATTGCGGCAGTGGGGCGAGGATTTCTTCTTCGAACCCGACGAGGCGCACGTGCTGCTCGTCGACCGGAAGACCGGGCTGCCCGTCAGGAAGCTCGAGCTGCGTTCGCAGGACGGGCGCGTGCTCGGGCCGGAGGACACGGTCGTGTTGCCACCGCCGGACTGACGCGCCTGACGCGCGGCGATCGGCGATCGGCGTTCGCGTCCGCGTTACCGCTTCAACAGCGCATGCGCGTGCACGATCTGCTCGGCGAGCTGGTTGATCGAGATGCGCCGCTCCATCGCCTGCGAGCGGATCTGCTGATAGGCCTCTTCCTCGCTGATCGCGTTGTGCTGCATCAGCAGCGTCTTCGCTTCCTGCAGCGTGCGAGCGGACATCACGCGCTGTTCCAGCTGCGCGATGCGGCGCCGGTATTCGTCGTGCCGCCGGCTCTGGTGACACGCGAGCGCCATCGCGCTCAACAGGCCGAACGAACGCACCGGCGTCGTTACCGCGCTCTGCGCATCGATGCGCAGCATCAGTTCGAGGATCGTCGGGCTTTCGTAGGTCGTGACGGCGATGAGCGGCGGCCGCGCATCGTCCTCGAGCCACGGGATCGACAGGTGCAGCAGGTCGGGCCGGACCGCGAGGATCACGAGGTCGACGCTCTCCGGCAGCGCGGCGGGCGGCGGCCAGCGTTGCTCGCTCGGGCAACCGATGCGCGAGAGCTGCTCGACGAGCAGCAGCCCGTTGTCGTCATCCGGGTAGTACACCATCACGCGCAGCGAGCGCAGTTCGGCGAGCAGGCGCGGCGTCGAGCGGATCGGGGTGCGGGCGCGCATCGTCGGTTACGCCTTCTGTTCGTCGGGCGCGAGCACGCGGTCGCCGAGCGAATGCGTGACGAGGTACGGATCGGGATGCACGCGCCGCGTCGCTTCGCGCACGATCGTGAAATTGCCGTCGGCCGTCGCGCAGCCGATGCGCGGGTACAGGCACGTGTGCTGCGTGAGCCGGTCGATCTTCACGCGGCCCTGCGGCGCGTCGAATTCCGCGTCCGCGAGATGTTCGACGAGGCGGTCGCGCTGGTCGGTGCCGGCGCGCGCGAGTGCATTGGCGAACAGGTGAACCTGGAAATACGCGGCTTCCCACGGCGCGGAGGCGTTCGCGTCGTCGCCGAAGCGCGCCTTGAGCTGCGCGATGCAGCGCCGGTTCACGTCCGAATCGATGGTCTGGAAGTAGGGCGACGACGTGTAGTGGCCGGCCGCGGCCGCGCCCATCTGACCGAGCTCGATCTCGGAGGTCGTCAGGCTCGCGATCGGCATCCTGCGTGCATCGAGGCCGGCTTGCGCATACGCACGGTAGAACGCGGCCGTGCTGTCGCCGACGAGCGTGCTGAACACGAAGTCGGGCGCCTTCGCGCGGATGTCCTCGACGACCGCCGCGAAATCCTGCTCGGACGCGACGAGCGGCATGTAGACCTCGCCGAGGATCTGGCCTTCCGGATGCTGCGTGACGAGGTCGATCATGATGCGGTTCGACTCGTACGGGTAGATGTAGTCGGACCCGACGAGATACACGCGCGCACCGAACTGCGCGGTCATGAACGCAGCGAGCTGCACGCTGTTCTGGTTCGGGGCCGCACCTGTGTAGATCACGTTCGGCGAGAACTCGAAGCCTTCGTAGAGCGTCGGGTAGAACAGCAGCTTGTCCCACTTCTCGACGATCGGAATCAGCGCCTTGCGGCTGCTCGACATGTATCCGCCGAACAGCACGTTCACGCGCTCGGTGGCGATCAGTTCCTCGGCGAGCCGCGCATAGACGGCCGGGTCCGAACAGGCGTCGTGCACGACGGGCACGATCTCGCAGCCGTTCGCGCCGCCCGCTTCGTTGATCTCGGCGATCGCCTGCAGCGTGCCGCGCAACTGGCTCCGGCCAAGGTGCGACGTGCATCCGCTCTGCGAGAACAATACGCCAACCTTCACACTGTTCATTCGGTCGTTCCTGTCTCTTCCGGGTGGGGCCGTCACGCAGTCAGTCGTCCGGCCGCGTGCGCGACGACGGCCGGCAATGCGTCGCCGTTCGCCGCGTGCACGCAGCGCGGGCCGACGCCAAGTATTGTAGACAACCCGGGCGGCTCGCCGAACGACAGACCGGCAATCGCGACACCGCGCCGCCGGCCCTGGCGTGCCGCGTGACGCGCATCCTCGACGAGGTAGCGTGGGTCGAACACGTCGACGTCGGCGGCTTCGCCGTCGCCGATCAGCAGCACGGCGGCCCGCGTATTCGCGGTTTCGCGGCGCAGCAAGGCCAGCGCATGCCGCAGTGCCGCGCCCGTGCGCGTGCTCATCCCGCTGTCGGCCGCGAGCAGCGCCGCGCGGCGGCCGGCGTCGAACGCTTCGCCGAAATCCTTGAAGCGGGCGTAGTACACGCGATGCCGTCCGTCCGACGTGTAGCCGTGCACGGCCCAGCGGCGCCGCTGCCGGTCGAACAGGTCGCCGAGCACGAACGCCGCGCGTTTCTCGAGCGTGGCGACCTGCGCGGCCGTCGACGCCGACAGGTCGAGCAGGATCAGCACGGGCCCGCGCGCGTCGTGCGGCACGCGGCGACGGAACACGCGCGGATCGGGCGCGTGCCCGGCGCACCGGGCGATGCGTGCGGCGATCGCCGCATCGACGTCGAGCGCATCGCCGTCGAGCTGGCGGCCCACGCGCCGCAGCAGCTCCGATGCGCGCTCGGCCGGCATTCGCTTTGCCGCGCGCCGGTCGGCGTCGATCAGTGCGGAAAGCGACGGCGGCGGCGCCGACGTGGCGGGCGCGCGTTCGACGATCGTCGTCCAGTCGCGTCGTTCGCGCTGCGTGTGGCAATTCCACTCGGGATAGTGCGGCGCATCGGGTGCGGACGGCGGTGCGTCGTCGCGTTCGTCGCTGTGGCCGCCGGTCGAGGCAGACATCTCGACGCCGTCGTTGCCCGCCTGTTCGGCCGCCGCGGTGGCCGGCCGCGCCCACAGCCACGCATTGTCGTCGCGATAGGGCAGCCATGCGCCGTCGTCAGGCTCGAAGCGCACGCGCATCTGGCCGAGATCGTTCGCGAGCCTCGACGCAATCGTGCGAAACGCACGGTAATCGTCGAGCGTGTCGCGCCGTTCGGCGAACAGCTGCGCGCCCTTGTCGACCCACGGGTTGCCGTCGCGATACGACGGATCGAACAACGCTTTCGCGAGCCGCGCGCACAGACAGCCGAACGTGAGCCCTTCACGGCCGATCGGTGCGAACGCCGGCGCCCAGAACGTTGCGAGCCCCGGCCATTCGCGGGCCAGCAGCGCCTCGACGCGCGCATCCTCGATCACGCCGGCGACGGCCGAACCGATCTGCGTCAGCGTGTCGGCCGGCTCGCCGGACGGCGAGTGCCGCCAGTGAGCCAGCGCGTGCGCGGCC